>JAQGHW010000922.1 GCA_028291505.1 Rhodopila sp.
TTGCCTGAAGACCATCATCTGCTGATCTTTGGCGGCGTTCATCCGCAGACCATCAAGCGGCAGCAGACTCTGGATCCCTACATCCGGGCCCTGCTCGACGAGGGGCATATCGGCCAGACGATCCTGGATACGGTGGGCAAAAAAAACACCTCGCTGTCCTTCAGTCTCGATTCGACATCGAAGGATCTGCTGACTCGCCATCCGGAGGATTTGCATCATCGCATCCACTTCCTTGGCGTTCATGACGACGAAGGTTTCATGCGCGCCATGGCGTTGTGCGACGTGGTCGTGCTGCCTTACCTGGAGGTCGGCCAGTCAAGTTCCGGACCGATCGCGATGGCGCTTGAAATGGGTTGCCGTGTGCTGGCGTCCCGGACTCTCGCGTTCCTGCAATTCGCCCGGTACCACCCCGATCAGGTCGAATTCTTTGACATCGGCAATTACGCTCAACTGGCGGATTTAATTCGCCTAGGGACCCCCGCGCCGGGCGACCATCGGCGACTTGACTACAACACCAGGACAAATACCGCTTTGTATCTTGATGCGAACCAACCTCGCTCCGGCAGAGGGAGCAACCGTTGCGGCAAGGTGTCCCAGCCGAGTGACCTAGCCGTGGAGAACGTTGCATGATCCGTTTGCACAACCTGATGAGTACCGCCGCGATCAGTCTGGCGGTTGCCGCCTGCTCGACCGTGCCTGGCAGCGGGCCGCGAACGGCCGATATCGAGCGAACCGGTCAGGCCTTTACACTGATCAATCTGACTCCGGAGGCGGCTCGTACCGTCAATGCCTTCGTCGTCGATCAGCGCTTTGAGGGTCCAGTCAGTCTGCCGCCGGCGCGCGCGGCTGGCTTGATCGGTGCGGGGGACCTGCTGCAGGTTGCGATCTGGGAGCCCAATCCCAACGGTACGTCGCTGACCGCCGATAAGTCCGCTATCCAGACAACCACGCGGGTCGGGACCGACGGAAGCATCGGTGTCCCCTATGTCGGGCGCCTGCGTGCCGCCGGTCATACGCCGGCGCAGATCGAGGAAGAAATCACTTCGCGGCTGGCGCATGAGGCACCTGGCGCGCAGGCCGCCGTGCTGGTGACCGATGATCTTACCAATGATGTGATCGTGCAGGGCGATGTGGCCAAGCCTGGCCGCTATGCGGTGGTGCCGAATTCCAGCGGGTTACTCGATATCCTGGCGATGGCGGGGGGGTCGCACACGCCGGATCGGCAGACGCAGATCCGCATTACGCGGGGCGGCGTGTCGGTGACGCGGACCTTGTCGCATCTGGTGAGCACGCGGGCGATGGAACTGGACCTGTCGCCCGGCGACCGGATCCTGGTGCAGCCGCGCTTGAGCTATTTCTATGCCTTCGGTGCGGTCAACCGGCCGGGTGAGCAGGCCTACGACGCCGACGATATCAGCCTGGAGCATACGTTGGCGCGGATCCAAGGCCTGGCCAACAACCTTGCCGATCCGGGGGCAGTTTTCGTGTATCGTCGCCAGCCGGTTGAGCTGACGAGACAGCTTGCGCCGGGCCACGATGAGACGCGGGTGATCTACCGGCTGAATTTGCGTGATCCGGGCGGCTTCTTCGTCTCCCAGCAGTTTCCGGTGCTGCCGGACGACCTGATCTATGTCAGCGAGGCGCCAATCGCGGAAGCGGCGAAGGTATTCCAGTTGCTGACCGGCGTGAGTGGGCTCGGAGCGATCCCGCGCAACCTGGGGGCAGGCTATTGAGCGGCATCCCGGAACAACCGGTGGCCGGCGATCTGCCTGACGGGCCCGATTATCGCGCTCTCGCGAAGGAGGCAGTTGCGACGACGGAAGGTCAGCCGGGCGATGTCGCAGTCCTGTTGAATGCCGCAATGATGGCGTTGTACGCTGGTGATATCGTGCAATCTAAACGTTTTGCGCGCGAAGCGGTAGCGGCCGATGCTGGCAGCTTCTCGGCGCTACGGACCCTGAGCGGCATACTTGATGCGGCGGGTGAGCGTGCGGAGGCGATCAGCATAGGCAACGCGGCGATCGGGCTGGCCCCGTCGAATGCCGAAGTGCGGCTGCATGTCGGCGCGATGCTCGCCGCGGAACGGCGCTGGCGGGAGGCAGCGGAGCACTTGTCGGTCCATGTGGTCTCCCCGGCGGCCACTCCGGTCGGATGGCGCTTGCTGTCATCTGTGCTGCATCAGGCTGGGAACACCGGGCGCGCGACCGAAGCAGCCCGCGAGGCGGTGATGGCCGATTCCGACAACATCGAGTACCGGCTGAACCTAGTTTCGTTGCTTAATGCCAGAAGGCTGCATGCCCAGGCCTTCACCGAGGTTTGTGCCGCAGTGGCGCAGGCACCCGCGAATGGGACGGCGTGGCGTGCGCTGAGCGGTGTGCACGCCGCGTTGGGTCAATTCAACGAGGCGCTGCGGGCGGCCGAACGGGCGGTCGAGTTGGCGGCTGACGATCCGGAATGCCGAGCGCATCTGGCGTATGTGGCGCGCTTGTGTGTGCTGCCGGTGGCGAGCGCCGAGTCGGCTGCGGCGGCAGCAAGCTGGTCCGTTGCCAGACGTCCCGCGGCGCGACCCCGCACGATGCGCCGAACGGCCAGTCTGTTTGAAGACATCGTTACGCGGTGGCGGGTGATCTACGCGATCATGCTCCGGGACATTCGCACGCGGTTCGGGCACACGAAGCTCGGCTATTTCTGGGCGATCATGGAGCCGATCACCCACCTGATGACATTGGGCATGGTGTTCTATGCGGTAAACCAGGCGCCGCCGCCGGTTGGTGACAACCTGTTCCTGTTCTACATCACCGGGCTTGTGCCGTTCCTGATGTTCTCGCACGTCTCGCACGATGTCATGAGTGCCGCCGAGGCGAACAATGCGATGCTACAATTGCCTATCGTGAAGCGGACGGACATCATGGTCGCGCATGCGCTGCGTCAGTTCGCGACGGAACTCTGTGTTGGGTTCATCATTTTCTCGATCGCCGGGCTGCTGGGCCAGCGCGGGATGCCGGCCGACCCGCTGACTGCCTTTGCCGCGGTCACCCTGCTTTGGGTGCTTGCCCTGGGTGTGGGAGCCTTCAACCTTGTGGTCGTCGAATTGTTCCCGTCGTACGAAACCTTATATGCCTCGGTCATCCGCCTGCTCTACGTGGCTTCGGGCATCTACTTTTCACCTATTGCCATGCCGGACTGGATACGCGACGCGCTGGCGTGGAATCCAATACTTCAGGGCATCGAATTTTTCCGCAGCGGGTTTTTCCCGCAGTACGCACCGCACTGGCTGGACGTGAATTACCTGCTGCTGTGGGTGGTGGCGTCGATCGGTATCGGTTTCGCCCTGGAGCGGTCGCTGCGGGCGCGGATGGTGGTCTACTCATGATCGTCCTCGATCGTGTCCATAAGGCGTATCGGACGATCGAAGGGCGCCAGATCGTGCTGCAGGATATCAGCGTTGTGATTCCCGAAGGCCGCAGCCTTGGTGTGCTGGGCGCCAACGGGTCCGGCAAGTCCACGCTGATCCGTCTGCTGGCGGGCACCGAGCGTCCGGACGCCGGCCGGATCAGTCGGGGTACCAAAGCGGTCAGTTTCCCGCTGGGCTTCGGTGGGACGATGCACCCCAAACTCAGCGGTCTGGAGAACGTGGTGTTTTTGGCTCGCCTGTACGATGTCGATGAGCATGAAGCCGCTGCCTATGTCGAGGGGTTCGCCGAGTTGGGGGCATATTTCCGGATGCCTGTCGGAACGTATTCGGCCGGCATGCGCGCCAGGCTGGCTTTCGGCGCCTGTCTGGCGATCCAGTTCGATGTCTACCTGATCGACGAGGTGACATCGGTGGGTGACGCCCGTTTCCGGGTCAAGTGCCTCGATGCGTTTCGTCAACGGATGGACCGCGCCGACGTCATCATGGTCAGCCACGACTATGAAACGATGCGCGCGTACTGCGACCTCGGTGCCGTGCTGAGTGGTGGCGGGCTGATGCTTTTCGACGACCTGGAAGCGGCTATCGAGCACCATGCCCGCGCGATGCGGAAGAGCCCGATCAGCGCCATGGAGTTCTCATGAACAAGAGTATCGCACCGTCCGGATACCGGCTCGACGACCCCGAGGTAAATCAGACGATCCCCGGTTTACCGGCAGACGTTCCGCGGGATGAGACCAGCCCGCTGCGCAGGCGCGCCAGGCGACGTCGCTGGCGCACGGCTTCACTGCTGGCGGCGGTGTTGCTGCCGACCGCCCTAGCGGGCGCCTATCTGTATGGTTTTGCCGCGGACCAGTACGTGACGGAATTCCGTTTCAGTGTGCGTCATGAAGCCCCGCTTCGGATGGATACCGCAACGGCTTCGCCGCTGGCTGCGTCACTGGGCGGCGGGGTTGGACCGCTGGCCGTGATCACGGATTCCCAGATCGTTATCCAGTATCTCAAGAGCCGGCAGGCGATCGATGACATCATCGCGTCGGGCGTAGATCTCGACGCGATCTATGCCCGTGCCGACACCGATTTCCTGGCGCATCTGCAACCCCGCGGTTCGGTGGAGGAGCGGCTGAGATACTGGCGACAGACGGTCGATCCGTTCTTCGACATGACGACGGGCATCGTTTCGGTGCAGGTGCGGGCCTTCAGACCCGCGGACGCGGAGCTTGTCGCCGCGACGGCATTGCGATTGGCCGAGAAGCTGGTCAATGACATGTCCACCCGAGCCCATGACGATGTCCTGGCCTATGCGACGAGGGAAGTCGGGGCGAGCGAGACAAAACTGAAGGCCAGCCAGGACGCGATGGCGTCGTACCGCAATCACCATGCCGTCCTGTTCCCGGAAATGCAGGCGACGTCGGATACTTCGGTCGAGGGCAAGGTATGGGAGAACCTGATCGAGGCGAAGACGGCGTTCAGCGCGCAACTCGCGGCCGGTGTGTCTGGTGAAACGGTGCAGATGCGGATGCTGGGAAATCGTATCGCGGCGATGGAAACGGCGCTGCGGGATGTTCATGGCCGCCTGGCGCAGAGCAACGCAGGGGCTGCGTCCGATGCGTCGCTTGCCTCGGTGGTTTCGCAATACGACGTGCTCCATCTTGATCAGGAGATCACCGCCAAAGTGTACGAGCGGGCGCTGATGGCGTTGCAGGATGCGAGAAACGCGGCGAGCCAGCAGGGTGTCTATCTGGCGGCCTTTGTGCGCCCGAGTCTGCCGCAGGAATCGATGTATCCGATTCGATGGCGCGTCCTGCTGGAAACGGCGCTGTTGAGCTTCGTGGCATGGTGCCTGTTGCAACTGCTGTACCATGGCATCCGCGACCATATCGACTAAGGAATATAGCGAGGTGATTTCCAATGGACATTGATGTAATATTTGCTTCCGCTGATAGCGACGCAGCGGTGGACAGCGCCTTGGCGGTAGCCTGGAAGACACTGTCCGAATTCCATGCCCCGGTTTCTCAGCGGAACGAGCTGTTCGTTTACTACAAGTACCTGGATGAGGTGCTGATGTCGCTGTTCAGGTCGGGTGAAGTGGAGTCGGTCGAAGCAGCCATGATCCATGTCGAGTACCTGGCCGAGAAGGCGGGCTGCATTTCGGAGGTCATTCTGTGTGGCGAGCACTTCACCGCGGATTCGCAGGTCATTCAGGATGCGCTCGCCAATATCGGCGATGTGCTCCGCGGGGCACTGCAGAAACGGGTGGAGGGACCATCGGAGGCTAACCCGGGGGTTGCCGATTCTGTAACTTCTTTCTCCGGTAATAACGATGCCGCCGACTCAGTCGCCGATTCCGGCGGAGCGCTGGAGAGCGCATTGGTGATGGCTTGGCAGACGCTGTCCGGGATTGGTGTTTCAGTTCCTCAGTCGGGCGACCTTTTCGCTTACTTCAAGGCGCTGGATGACGTTTTGGTCGCGTTGACCCGATCCGGCGGGGTCGCGGCGGTCGAAGCAGCCATGCCCCATGTCGAGTACCTTGCGGGCAAGGCGGACTGCATCCCGGCGGTCATTCTTGGCGGCAGGCAGTTCACCGCCCATCCGCAGGTCATCCTGGAGGCGCTGGCCAATATCGGCGGGGCGCTTCGGGGTGCATTCGTGACACCGGCGGAGCAGCTTCCCGAGGGCATCCCCGCAGAAGTGTTTGCCCTGATCCTTGAAGCGGAAGCGAAGCTCGCCGGCTGGTGTTCACGTGAGAAAGCCTTGGTCATCGCACGCATCGTGTTGCAGGAACGTCCGGTCACCTGCGTCGAAATCGGCGTCTTCGGTGGCCGTTCGCTGGTCCCTTGCGCCGCGGCACTGCGCCACATCGGGGCTGGGGCGATCTACGGGATCGAGGCCTGGAGCCCGAACGTCGCGATCGAGAACGCAACCAACGACGTCAACGACGAGTGGTGGTCGAAGGTGGATTTCGCCCAAATCAAGCGGGCGTTCTATCAGTTCGTCGCTGAGACGAACCTCACTCAACATGTGCGGGTGATCGAAGCACCATCGGGGCGTGCCGCGATGCTGTTCGACGAGATCGACTTCCTGCATATCGATGGCTCGCATTCCGTGCTCAATGCGGCTCAGGATGTTCTGCTTTATGCCAGCAGGGTCCGGAGCGGCGGTATCGTCGTGTTTGACGATGTGAACTGGCAGTCGACCGCGCCGGCGCGGGAGCTTTTGGCAGCGCTTTGCGACACAGTGGCAGTGCTGAAGGACCCGGAAAGCGGGCTTGATATCTGTGCGGTGTTCCGGCGGCGCTGAGACGCGGCGGCTGTTTCTGTTGGGGTATCGGACCATCATCACGTGGGTTGACACAATTTATGGGCCAATAGGATGCTTACCGGGCAGTACAGACGAATCTTCTATTATCACCTCAAGAAGTGTGGTGGGTCGACCCTGAACCGCTGGCTCGATACCCTGACCGCGGATGAGCGTGCCTTTAACGCCGTCTGGAAGGGCATGACGGTGTTCGAGACCTCCTCCGACGGAACGCAGTGGGGCGAGAGAATCATTCCATCTTTTGCGAAGTCCGCGTTTCATTGGAGTGATGTGGTTCATAGCCACGCCCCCCTTCACGTGTATGCCCCGGAGAATACTTTCTGCTTCACCGTGCTAAGGGATCCTGTCCAACGTTTGCTTTCACAGATTTCGGACTGTCGCCGTCTTAGCGACGCCGACACGGCCGACCATCCGCCTGAATTGCGGGAGTTTTTCGAAGATAGCCGGCGGCTCCCTTTGAAGGACTTCCTGGAGAAGCATGCGCAACGCGGCGGGTTCGGGTTTCTGGATAATTACATGACCCGGGCCTTGGCCGCGGGGCACATCGGCAACCGGCTCGACGAGGTGAGGGACGCGGATCGCCTGCGCGAGGTGGCATTGCGGAGCCTGGAGACCGATTATGACTTCGTCGGATTGACTGACGATATGGATCTCAGCCGGAATGTTGTCTGCGCGATGGTCGGATTGCCGCCGGCGCGAAAGATTCCGACGATCAACGTGTCACGTGTCGGGGGGCATCCCGAGGTGGAACTGCATGGCTTGGACGATGTGCTGAACCGTCTGACCCATGTCGATCGCGTGATCTACGACCGGGCGCGGCAATTGTTTTTTAGCCGTCACAGGGTGACGGCGGAGACATACGACACGGCGGCATTCGAGACCCAACATGCCGCCCGTCTGCTCGGCGAGGCCCGCGGTCTTTCCTACGAAGGGGTAACCCGTTATTCAGTGCGCATGCCGATCGTCGGTTCGGGATTCCATGGGCGTGACGGAAGCGGGATGTCGTCCTGCGCGGTGTGGAGCGGTCCGGAGACGCGCACGACGCTGTATATCCCGACGCCACGAAACATGCGGTTGTCGCTGCTGGTCTGGATCCGCGGCTACGTCGACGGCGGGCAACGTGGTCAACTCCGCGTTCGGGTTGGCGGCAAGCCGGTCGCGCATAATTTCGAGTTGGCGAACGGCTATGCCGATGTCCTTACAGTCGATACGTGTACCGAGAAGAGTTTTGTTCGGCTCGAGATTGATATCGACGAGACGCTGGAATCTGGCGAGCCAGGAACCGACCTGCATGATTCCCGGCCCCGCGGTTTCGCCTTCGACAGTTACGGCTGGCGCCCGATTTGATCAACCGACTTCCGGCAGGACCTCGGTCTTCACCGGTAGCACCGCGCCCATCCAGGTGGCATTGATCGTGTGGTCGTCGCGCGGTCGGCCGGACTCGGGGTGCAACAGGATCGTCAGTCCCATTCGGTTCATCATCACGAACGGCACCAGGGTCGGGAAAACTTCGGGCTTGAACAGGATCTGATACATCGCGGTCGGGTGCGGCCCGACCGGCACGTCGTGCCAGCGTCCCATACGCGCCGGGAAGCCTTCCTCCACCCATTGCCGCAGCAAAGCGGCGCGGTCCCGGCTTTCGGGATCGTAATAGACATGGATGTGATACTCGGTGATCCGAGCGGGATCGATGGGCGGCGGATTGGCCATTAGATGCTTCCCTGCAACAGATGTTTTACGTCGCGCTTGCTTACCTTGCCGTAACCGGATTTTGGCAGTTCAGGCCAGAAGACAAACTCTTGCGGCCATTTGTATTTCGCCAGTTTGCCGCCGAGGTGCGAGAGCAGTTCGGCTGGCGACGTGCTCGCCCCTGGCTCCAGCACCAGCACCGCGACCCCGGTTTCGCCCCATTTTTCGTGCGGCATCCCGACGACGCAAGCCTCCGCGATGGCAGGATGCAGCAGCAAGGCTTCCTCGATCTCCCGCGGATATACGTTGGAGCCGCCGGAGATGTACATGTCCGATGCGCGCCCGGTGATATAGACGAAGCCGCGTGCGTCCATA
>JAQGHW010000926.1 GCA_028291505.1 Rhodopila sp.
TTCCGGGGCGTCTGTACGTTTCCTGCGATACCGACGAAGAGGAAGATATGGAGTCGCGCGAACATCTCTGGGCCGAAGCGATGCGCGCCGAGCGCCGAGGCGACATCGCGGCGTACGAGTGCCTGCTCAAGGAGATCGCGGACCTGTTGCGGCGGCTGATCCGATACCGCGTCGCCCAGCTGGGCCTGAGCGCGCACGAGACGGAGGACCTGGTCCAGGAAGTGCTGATCGGCCTGCACACCAAACGTCATACCTGGGACGTGGACCGGCCGTTCCTGCCGTGGCTGCACGCGATCGCCCGCTACAAGATCGCCGACGGAGCCCGACGCCTCCGACGGGAAGCCCGTCATCGCATCGACCTGACCTTCGACGAACTGGCGGAACTGGTCGAAGCCCCGGCCGAAGACCTCGACCGCTCGCTGCTGGATATCGATCGGCACTTATCCGATCTACCGCAGGGCCAGCAGACGGTGGTCCGCGCCCTCGCCGTCGAGGGCGCCTCGGTCCGGTCGACGGCCGAAAAGCTGCAGACGAGCGAAGGGGCCGTGCGGGTCACATTTAACCGCGCGTTGCAGCGGCTGATGGCGAAGGCAGAGCCCGCATGCACCAAATCAGCGAAAGGCAGGTTCTGATGTCTTCGAGCGAAACCGACAACCTGATCCAGAGCCTCGCCCGTCAGGCCGGAGCCAAGCGCGACCGGACGCCCATCGCTTTCGATCGGACCTTCCTGATCGCTGCGGCGCTGTCGCTCGCCGTCTCGATCGCGATGGTGTTGGTCCTGGTAGGTCTTCGACCGGATCTGCTAGCCGTGGAGCACCGCACGCCATTCGCCTTCAAGATCGGGAGCACGCTGTCTCTGGCCTGCGGCGGGTTCTTTCTCGCGCGCCGCGCCGTCCGGCCGGGCAGCGTCGGCCTGCCGCTCTCGGCCCTGCTGCCGGGCGTGCTTCTGCTGGCGTTTCGCGGCGCGACCGACCGATCGGGACTGCCGGTCATGGGGCACTCGGACGTCTCCGCGGGCGTCTGCGTCGGCGTGATCCTGATGGTGTCGATGCCCGCGCTGTGGCTGATCCTGCGCGTGCTCCGGGCCGGCGCCGCCACCCGTCCGGGGATCGCCGGCGCGCTCGCGGGGCTGCTCTCGGGAGCCTTGGGCGCGGCCGCCTATACGCTCGGCTGCATCAATGATGCCGGGCTCTTCGTCGCGATCTGGTATTCCGCCGCCATCCTGATCATGACCGGTCTGGGCGCCGCGATTGGCCGCCGCGTGCTGGCTTGGTAGCCGGGTGGTCCGCTTCGGTCGACCGAAGAGGTCGCATAAGCCGACAGGTGAGGAACACCCCGTTCGCGATCACATCCGACGATTAACGCCCGTGCTCCGGCGCGACGCCCCCCGCGCCATTACCTCGGTGTTATTATGGGCTGGCTCGCCGACATCCATGTCCGCTTCTGAGAGCTGCATCGCTCTGGCTGAACGGCCGACATGGGTCGAATTCAGCCGGGCTGGTCAGGGTGGATTCCGGTCAGTCTGTTTCAGACGGGCGACGGTCGAAAGCAGACACTCACTGCTCCGCGAGTCTGGTCGAAAGGGAGGTAAGCGTTGTGGGGACGACGGGGCAGATTTATGGTTGACGCAACGCGATGGTTTGGGACCAGCGGCTACGCGTATCTTCGATGGATCGCTGCTTATCACGGCGCCCCCGACGTTGTGCGTACTCTGGTACCCCGTGATACCGAAATGCGTGCCTTGGTGCCCAGATCGGAACCCGTCAGCGCCCGGCCGATCTCGATGCGATGCTATTTCATCATACCCAGCAGCGGCAGGTCGTAGCCGTCCTTGTAGGCCGGCTCCAGACCGAGGTAGTTCTGAAGGAAGCCCATGCACGAGGCGTGAATATATGGGCCGCCATAATAATCGGGAGGGGATATTATGCGGCGCCGCGATTTTCTGAAGGCAGCACCCGCGCTGATGGCGCCGGCTTTGGCCCACGCCCAGGCCCAGCCGCTGCGCTACATTCCGAACGCGGGCCTTTCGACGATCGATCCGATCTGGACGACCGCCCTGGTCGCGGGAATCCACGGGTACATGGTGTTCGACACGCTGTATGGCCTCGACGATATGGGCCAATCGCGTCCGCAGATGTGCGCGGGACACGACGTATCGGCCGATGGGCTGACCTGGACATTCACCTTGCGCGACGGTTTGACTTTCCATGACGGCGAACGAGTCCTGGCGAAGGACTGCGCGATGTCGGTGCGGCGCTGGGGCTCACGCGATTCGTTCGGGCAGCCATTGCTGGCCGCGACGAACGATATCGAAACCATCGACGATCGCCGCTTCCGCATCCGGCTGAAGCGGCCATTCAACCAGATGCTGTACGGGCTGGCGGCGAGAGGATGCTTCATGATGCCGGAGCGGATGGCGAAGACGCCTGGCACCGAACAGATCAGGGAGGCCGTTGGGTCGGGACCATTCCGCTTCCTTCCTGACCAGTGGGTCTCGGGCGTCAGCGCGGCCTATGCGCGGTTCGACGGATACGGGCCTCGGCAGGAACCGCCGAGCTTCCTGGCGGGCGGCAAGGCGGCGAATTTCCAGCGTATTGAATGGGTCGTGCAGCCGGACGCGGCGACCGCGGCGGCGGCCCTGCGAAAAGGCGAGGTCGACTGGCTCGAGGTGCCCTTGATCGATCTTTGCCCGATGCTGCGCGAATCGCCGGGCGTGCGGGTCGAGGTGAACGATCCGTTTGGTTGGCCGCTGGTCCTCGCGCTCAACCATCTGCACCCGCCGTTCAACAACCCGAAGCTGCGACGGGCGCTGTTGCCGGCGATCGACCAAAAGACGTTCCTGGCGTCGGTGATCGGGGACCAGACCGAACTCGGCCGTGCGCCGACCGGATATTTCATCGAGGGTCAGCCGATGTCGAGCCATGCCGGGCTCGAGGTCCTGTCCGGACCGCGCGACAACGCCCTGGCGAAGCAACTGGTGCGGGAATCCGGTTACGCCGGCGAGAAACTCGTGATGCTGGCGGCGACTGATCGGCCTGTGTACAACCAGATGATGCAGGTCGCGCGCGACATGTTCGTCAGGCTTGGCCTGAACGTGGATTTCCGGCAAATGGACTGGGGTTCGGTGGTGACCCGGCGCACCAGCCGCGAACCAGTGAACCAAGGCGGCTGGAGTTGCTTCATCACCCAGATTGAGGGCGTGGCGGCTTGCACGCCGGGCGGCAATTTCGCGCTACGGGGCAGCGGCGCCAAAGCCTGGTTTGGCTGGCCGGACGACGAGGAACTGGAACGCCTGCGCACCGCTTGGTTCGACGCGCCAGACCTTCCGGCGCAGAAGGCGATCGCCGAGAAAGTTCAGATGCGTGCGCTGGAAACCTTGCCGTGCATTCCGCTCGGGCAACTGTTCCAGCCGACAGCGTTCCGATCCGATATCACGGACATCGTGAAAGCGGCGTTCCCACTGTTCTGGGGGGTGCGCCGGGCGTAACGGCTGGGTTCGCCCCCCCTGCTCAAACCAAAGCCCCCGGATTCCGAACATAGTTATCCTTGATCGCATTGGCCGCCCAACAGGCCAGCATGCCAATCGTCTCGGTGGGGCCGTTCGCGGGGTTTTGCGGGAACGCGCTGCCGCCCACCACGAACAGATTCGAAACGTCCCACGACTGCAGGTATTTGTTGACGACGCTGGTCGATGGATCGCTGCCCATCACGGCGCCCCCGACATTGTGCGTGCTCTGATACCCCACGAGTCCGAAATGCGTGCCCTTGGTCTTGCCGCCCAGGCGCGACCCGTTCATAGCCCGGCCGATCTCGGCACAGCGCTCGTCGATGTACTTCATCATGCGCAGTTCGTTGTCGTTCCAGTCGAACGTCATACGCAGCAGCGGCAGGCCGTACGCGTCTTTGTAGGTCGGGTCGAGATCAAGATAGTTGTGCCGGTAGCTCAGGCAGGTGCCGTGACTGGTGATCGCCATGTTGCGGCGGTAGTTGTACGCCACGGCTTTCTTC
Source organism: Rhodopila sp. (assembly GCA_028291505.1). Classification (GTDB taxonomy): domain Bacteria; phylum Pseudomonadota; class Alphaproteobacteria; order Acetobacterales; family Acetobacteraceae; genus Rhodopila. The sequence goes on from JAQGHW010000926.1 coordinate 4,009, forward strand.
CATTCGCTGCCCCAGCGCGGCGTGCCGGGCGGCACCACCTTGCCCTTGATCGGCGCTGCGCCGCGCGCCGAGGTGTTGACATAGGCGCCGCCGATGAAGCCGAGCGGGCCGCGGTCGATCACGTCGCCATTGAGTTCGTCGATCGATGTGTTGAGCTGGCCGCCGCCGATGAACGGATTGAACTCGCGATCATCGAAGAACACGTGCACCGAACTGCCTTGCTGATAGGAGTAGTTGCGGCCGACCACGCCTTTGCCGGTGCGTGGATCGTACGGCGTGCCGATGCCCGACAACAGCAGCAGCCGCGTGTTGCTGAAGCAATACGCACCCAGGACCACGATGCTCGCCGGTTGCTCGACTTCGTTGCCGCGCGCGTCGATGTAGGTGACGCCGGTGGCCTGTTTGCTGGTGGAATCCGTGTTGACGCGCAGCAAGTTGCACAGCGGGCGCAACTCGAAGGTCGGCTGCCGGGCGAGCGCGGGGTGCACCGAGGTGAGCGGATTGGCCTTGGCACCTTGTGCGCAGACATGGCTGGAGCAAAAGCCGCCGTGCGCGCATTCGAGCAGTCGGTGTCACGCTGCGATGAACGTCCGGTTCTGGGATCGCTCGACTACCGGTCTGACGACTGGGTTGGGTCGGGACCCGCCGGACGGCTCGGGGTGGATTCCAGACATTCGCGGGTTAACACCAAACGCCGGCTGGTGGCCGATAGCGTTCCGCTCTGGAGCGGAAGATGGAACGAAGCAGACGCGCCATAATCGCGACATCGTCGCCGCGATTACGCGTCTTGCGCTCGACAATTGCGAAGGCGTTGCTCAGCTGGAAAATGTGCGGGGTATACCGACCCAGGCTGTGCCGAACTCCTCCGCCCGTGGCTCGGATTCTAAGGTCTTCATGCAGGCCCGCGCCGCAGTGATTGACTCGGCAAAGGGAAGCCAGCAGCGGCTGGATGGACCCACAATTAGCCGAATCCGAAAGCGCTGGAGCCTTCGCCCTGGCCGCAGAGCTCCGCATCGTGATCGGTTCGCTCAGTCGGCGCCTCCGTGAGCAGGCC
>JAQGHW010000930.1 GCA_028291505.1 Rhodopila sp.
CAACCTGAGCACCGCATCTGCTTTCTGGTCCTCAGGCAACTCGCGGAAGGTTTGAACGAATTGGGCGGACGGGCCATCCGTGCCGCCCAGCCAGCCGAACAGCGCGATGCTGTTTTTAGCATATGACGTCAGATTCAGCGTGATGTGGTCGAACTCATCGGTTCCGTGGCTGATCCGCTGCAGATGCTGCCCGTCAAAACCATATTCGGGATAGATCGCGCCACAAGCCACGACCGGCAGAATCCCGTCGAACACCACACCGAGGTAGTGGAAGCTCCCGTAATCCCCCAAGATATAACAGGAGTCGTATTTCGCCTTCCAGTTCTCGACGTCCTCAAGACCCTGGACCTGGCCGCGGTAGAGGGCGTCGATCCACTCTTGAATTTCAACTTGGATTTCAAATGGTCGACCTCGGTCAGACTGACGCTGTGCCTCGGACATCTTGATCGCAGCCGCCTTGGCGAAGCGCTCATAAGCTATGGCCCGGAACGCCAGCAGGAAGGCGGTCGACCTATTCAAGATGAGATCTTGTCCCTCTACGGGCCTGAACAGGTCCGAGTCGTGTTTGTCGCAGAAGCCCGGGAAGGTTGACGCGCGGTTGATGCCGATCAGGCGAGGCGGCGGCTTTCCGGCATGTTTTACCAGATCGGCAAAGGTGAACTTCGGGGTGAGGACGTGGCGATTTTCCTGGATCGACTCCAACCCCCCACGCCGCTGGACAGTGTGGGCGGCGATAACAGAGCCACATGCGTCAACGCTCCTCTGTGGATGGGAGCAATAGCCACGGGCGAATTCAGCTGACATATCATCAGCGGATTCGAAAAAATTGATCGGGGCTTCCCGTTCCCGGATTTTATGGCAGACCTTCCACTTCCGACCCGAACCGCACCAGCATCGTTCGTTAGGCTTCATCGTCTCCTGAGGCTTGAGCCTCTCAGGAAAAGCAAATTTGGCGGTCAGCGAGGAATGGGGGCGTATCACCGTCGTGACCTCCTTCGGTTGTCAATGGGATGCAGTCGGCTGCGGCACCATGTGAGCGGTGTTCCATAACAACCGCGCGAAAACACTGCCAGCTCGGTGATCTGCCGCGCCATCTCCTCCCTGCATGACAAGTTCATCTGCATTGTCTTGGGCCCTTGGCGCGCAAGCCTCCCTTGCTCTGCCCGGTGGCGCGGGTATCTCGCCGCTCGCGGACGAAGGCTGGGGCGTGGTTCCTGGGTGCTGCGGGCAGAGCCTCCAACATCAGCGTCCCCTTGAAGTCCATTGTGCTACTGCCGCGCTGTACGTAACGGCTCTTTGGGAACTGATCCCGTCAAGGGTTTATTCCTGGAACGTGGGCGGGTGGCTCGGACAGATGACTTGAGAGATCGATCAAATCGCCCATGACTCGCTTCCGTCGCCACGCCCGGATTCCGTCCGCTCCAGCGTTTTGGGACACTAGCAAAGCCGTGACTGGCGTCAGACCCGAGCCGGCCTCATCTCGTTGACATGACCAAGCGCCGTAGCCGAAGTGTTCCCGCGATGATGACCCAACTGACGTTTGCGTCATGGGAAACCATCTACCGCCGCGGTCTGATGATGGCGCAGGGCACATGTAGCGCCGCCGAGTATCGACGCATGGTCGGGGAGAAGGCGGCGGCGATGCAGGCTTCGACCCTTGCGCTCATGACCGGGCGAGGCAACGCTGCGGCGCTGGCACCTTATCTCGTGCGGTCGCGCGCCAACGCCAAACGTCTGCGCCGAAAGTAACCGGAGGCGTTCGGGCGTTTCCCGTTCAGGCGTTTCCCCGTCGTGCGAGGTCAAGATCGTCGCGCGGGGCCTCTGCCTCCCGCCTTAGCCGGCGGAAGCTACGTACGCTGAACGGCAGCATCGCTACATAGAACAATACCGCCGCTGCCAGGGCGCCCCACGGGTCGGCCACCAGCACGGCAGCGTAGGCACCGGTGCCGAGCAGCAGTGGCAGCACATACTCGGACGGGACCTTGAAGTTTTTGAAGCTCCAGATCGGCAGCGTGGAGACCAGCAGCAGGGACGTGCCGATCAACACCGCCGCGCAGAACAGCGGGAATCGCGCCGCGTCCATCAGCCAATCCAAATCGAGCGATTGCGCCTCCAGCCCGAGGAACAGCGGGAACATGGCAAGTCCCGCGCCAGCCGGCGCCGGCACCCCGGTGAAGAAGTTATACGCATATGCCGGCTTCGGCGCGCCATCCAACGAGGCGTTGAACCGCGCCAGCCGCAGCGCCATGCAGACCGCAAACATCACGCAGGGGGCGTAGCCGTAGGCGCCGCCCCGTTGCAGCGACCAAAGGTACAGCACGAACGGTGGCGCTACGCCGAAGCACAGGAAGTCGGACAGGCTGTCGAATTCTGCGCCGAACCGCGACGTCGCCTTCAACATGCGGGCGAGCCGGCCGTCGAGGCCATCGATCACCGCGGCGACGGCGATCGCCACGGCGGCCGAACCGAACCTTCCCTCCAGCCCGAACCGCATCGAGGTCAGGCCGGCGCAAAGCCCCAGCATGGTCATCAGGTTCGGGATCATGCGGTTGAACGACGGGCCCTTGTAGCGCGGGCGGTTCCGCGGGCGTGGCCGATAGCGCCGTAACCGGTGGATCGGCGAGACGGGCGGCCGGTCACTCATCGATCGGACCGTTCATCGATCGGACCGTTCATCGAGCGGACCGTTCATCGAGTGTGGCGCTCATGAGGAGAGCTCAGCAATCACCGTTTCACCACCGATCATCGTCTGACCCTCCACCACCAACGGCCGCAAGCCTTCCGGCAGATACAGATCCGTCCGGCTGCCGAACCGGATGATACCGAAGCGATCCCCGGCGGTCACCGGATCGCCCTCACGGACGGAACACAGGATGCGGCGGGCGATCAGGCCGGCGATCTGCACCACCGCGATCTCCTGGCCATTGGGCAGGCGGATCGCCAGCGCGTTGCGCTCGTTCGCCGCGCTGGCCTTGTCCAGGCTGGCGCTGACGAAGGCGCCGTGGCGATACGCGATGCGGGTGACCACCCCATCCGCCGGCACGCGGTTGACATGCACGTCAAGCACCGAGAGAAAAATCGACACCTTCCAGCGGGGTTCAATGCCCAGACCCAGTTCCGGCGGCGGCGCGGCGGGCATGACCGAAACCACGCGCCCATCCGCCGGCGCGAGAAACAGGCCGGCGCGCGCGGGAGGCACTCGTTCGGGGTCGCGAAAGAAATAGAGGCAGAACAGCGTGAAGACCAGGCCCAGCCAGATCAGCCACGCGCCGATGGCGAAGCCGAGCAGAAGGGCGATCAGGCCGCCCATGATAAAGGGCCGGCCGGCGGGATGCGGGGGCGCCAGAACGCTGCGAATGTCGTCGGTGATGGCCATCAGGCGCGGGGTTATGGAGCGTTACCCCGCGCCGGGCAAGCAGGGTTACACCAACCGCCGGTGAGGCTGACTCTCGTTCTCTCAACCGTCGGGGTGCGGCGCGTCCAAGCCACCGGTACCCGTACCTGCCGCGACAGGTAGTCCGAGGACGCCGGGCTGTGACGGAGATGGCTCGGGGCGGTCGCCGCGAAGGCGCTTCAGCAGCGTTCAGCGAGTGCCTTGAGGGCCAACAGGTCACGTCTCACCCATTCCCGGTCCTCCGCGAATTTGGCGTCGGTCATTTCCGGTTGGCGGAACAGGGTCAGCAATACCTCGGCATGGTTGTCGTTCTCGACGACCCTCAGGGGCACGTAGATAACGCGTCCGCCGCCGAGGTCGACCCAATGGTCCATCACACCGAACTCGTTCTTGTCGGAGAATTTTATTCTTATCGGGCCCTCGGGTCCTCGCGCCTTCCAGTCGTCGCCGTCCTGCTCCAGCGACGAATTGCTGAGTCCTGCAGCCCATTCCGGAAACGTCTCAGGTCTCCGAAACGTCTCGTACAGGTCTCGCCAATTGCAGTTGATCGAGACGCTGATTGTCTCGGCATCCACGGTGACATGCTCCCGTTCAGTGACGTGCGCTTTCATGGGCTGGTAATTTTGCGCTCGGCTCGAAAGCGGAAATTCAAGCCCGACGGTCAGATCGCGGCTTCGGGGAAGATGCGGCTGGCGTCGCCCCGCCACGGCCCGTGGAACCGGTCCAGCCAATATTCCGCTTGCGTCGGCCCTCCTGCTGCGATCGCCTGCAATGGATCCAGACAGGTTTGCTCGTCCTCGCCGGCGGCGTTCAGGCGGCCACGGGCGCGCAAACCGTCCCTGGCAATCGCCACGACGTCGCCGACGATATCGCGCAACGTGCCGCCACGCCATGGCGCGGCGAGCCCCTGGCGCGGCACGGCGGCACGCGCGGCGGCGGCGTCCTGCCACCCGGCACCGCACAGCAACGCTTCAGCCGAGGCCAGTGCGGCGTCATCGTACAGCAGCCCGACCCACAGCGCCGATTGCGCCAGCATCATATCGGCCCGCCCGGCGTCGGCGCCTCGCATCTCCAGGAAGCGCTTCAGGCGGACATCGGTGAACGCGGTGGTCATGTGGTCGGCGAAGTCGCCCAGCGTGGCGGTTACCCCGGCGAGCGCGGGGACTTTTCCGGCCATATACGCCGCGAAGGAATGCCCGGCGACGTCGATATAGCCGCCGTCACGATAGACGAAGTACATCGGCACTTCCTCGATCAGCCACGCCGCGTAACGCTCAAAACCGAACCCGTCCTCGAACATCACCTTGGGAATGCCGGCGCGTTGATTGTCGGTGTCGGTCCAGACATGCGCCCGATACGACAGGAACCCGTTCGGCTTGCCCTCGGTAAAGGGGGAGTTGGCGAACAGCGCGGTCGCCAACGGCTGCAGCAGCAGCGAGACACGCAGCTTGCGCCGCATGTCCTGTTCCGAGGCGTAATCGAGGTTGACCTGCACGGTGCAGGTGCGTGTCATCATGTCCAGGCCCATGCTTCCGACAAGCGGCATGTAGCGCTGCATGATGGCATAGCGCCCCTTCGGCATCCACGGCATCGCCGCGCGCGTCGCCAGCGGGTGAAATCCCAGCGGCGCGAAGCCCAATTCCAGGCCCTGACACGCGGCCCGCACCTGGTCGAAATGGGTCTGCAGTTCCAGCCTGGTTCCGTGCAGGGTTGCCAGTGGCCCACCGGACAGTTCGAGCTGACCCGCCGGCTCCAGCGACACCGAGGCGTCGCCCTGCTTCAGTCCGATCGTGTTGTCGCCGTCCAGGATCGGCTCGCCGCCGAAGCTGGCCAGGCCAGCCAGCACGTCGCGAATGCTGCCCGGCTGCCCGTCCGCCGGGCGATAGGGCGGCGGGGTCAGGTCGCCCTGCCGAAAGCCGAACTTCTCATGCTCCGTGCCGATGCGGTACTGGTCCGGCGGCTTACAGCCGGCAGCAAAATATTCGGCCATTTGTCTGACCGACGTTAGCGGTGTGTCGTCGATGTCACCGGGATTGGACATTGGATTCCCAAGGCATTTCGGTTGATACCGCGGTTAGGCGGCAAGGGCGCTCGCTGGCCGGAAACCGGAGGCAAGCGCGCGTGACTGTTTGCATCAGGGTACTAGCCTCAGCCGGGCGCTTGCAACAAGGCCAGACCGACGATCGCCGCCGTTTCGGCGCGCAGGATGCGCGGACCCAGGGAAACCGGCCGGACGAACCGGCACCGGTCGAGCGCCATGTGATCGCGCGGCCCGAAGCCGCCCTCGGGGCCGATCAGCAGTCCGGCTGGTCCGGAACCAGGCGTCAATGGCTGCGCGTCGACCCGTTCCAGCGCCACGAACAGAGCGCGGTCGGCAGGCCAGTCCGCCAAACCGTCGTGCAGTTGCCGAGCCGGGCGGAACTCCGGGATGGTGAGTCGCTCACTCTGTTCGGCGGCCTCGATGGCGATGGCCCGCAGCCGGTCCAGGTTCACCCGGCCTGCGTTGGTCCGTTCGGTGAAGACCGGGAGCAGTGTGGCGACACCGAGTTCGGTCGCCTTCTGCACGACAAGGTCGGTGGTGTCGCGTTTGAGCACGGCGAACATCAGCCACAAATCCGCATCGCCGGACTGGGGCCGGACCAGGTTTTCGGCGGCCAACGTTGCTTTGCCGCGCGACAAGTGGGCAATCCGGCCGAGCCATTCACCTTCGCGTCCGTTGAACAGGTGGACGGAGTCGCCGACGGCACGGCGCATGACGCCGCCGAGGTAGTGTGCCTGACCTTCGGTTGCCTCGATCGCCGTTCCGGCGGCCAATGGCGCATCGACATACAGGCGGATCATGGCTTTGGTGTATGATCGACTGACGAAACCATTGTATGGCGAACAAACCTCTCAATGATGCACACCGACATCGTCGCCTCCGGCTGGGTCGCCCGGTTGCCGCGCGCATGGTTGCCCTACTTGCTTCTGGCGCGCGTGGACAGGCCGATCGGCACGTGGTTGCTATTTCTGCCGGGGCTATGGGGTATCCTGCTCGCCCACACGTCGATCGTCGAGACGGTTCGCCTGGTCGCCCTGTTCGCCGTCGGCAGTCTGGCTATGCGGGCGGCCGGCTGTGTCGTCAACGACCTGTGGGATCGCGACATCGATCGCAAGGTGGCGCGCACGGCCGG
>JAQGHW010000951.1 GCA_028291505.1 Rhodopila sp.
TCGGCCGTGAAGACCCTGGTGCGATATTCGGCACGTGCCCAGGCGGTGCCCGACGGCTCCTCGATCACGCTGACGCCGAGATCGAATGGCGCTGCGGCAGCCTCAAGGACGTAGGACCCTGCCCTCAGGGTGCCAAAGCCTTCGATCGGCGTCACCGCGGGAACTGAAGCGAACAGGATCTGGAAAATTGGGTTCCTGCCGATACTCCGGGCAGGCTGCAAAACCTGCACCAATCGTTCGAAAGGCACATCCTCATCGGCTAAAGCCTCGAGGATCGCCTTTTTTGTCCGAGCCAGCAGATTCACGAAGGCGGGATTCCCGGAGAGGTTTGTGCGAACGACCACAATATTGGCGAACGGGCCGATCAAATCCTCGAACTCGACCCGATTGCGGTGCGCGGTTGGAACCCCAATGAGTTGGTCCTCCCGTCCAGAAAGCTGCCAAAGCAGAACCGTAAACGCCGTGAGCGACAAGGCGAATACTGTTGTGCCTTGCCGCACCGCGGCAGATGTCATCGCGGACATCAGCTCCGGGCAAATCCAAACGGCACGGCTGGCGCCTCGACTCGATGGTTCTGCGCCGGCTTCGGCAGCTCCGGCTAAGCAAGGCGGCTCCGGCGTGCCAGCCAGTCGGCTGGCACAGTGGGCGAGCTGGGGCTGAAATTCACTGGATTCGAGCCAGTCCTGTTCCCACAGGACATAGTCCCCATATTGCAACGGCAACGGCTCCAATGCCGGCCGCCTCCCCTCGCACAAGGCGGCGTAGCAATCGGCAAGCTCCTTAATGAACAGGCCGAACGACCACCCGTCGGCGACGATGTGATGCAACGTGCAGAGCAGGATGTGCTGCTCCGAGCTCAACCGGAGCAGCGAGACGCGCAGCAGTGGTCCCTGCTTCAGGTCAAAGGGGGTGTCAGCCACCCGGCGGGCGGCGGCGTACGCCGCTTGCTCCGGCTCCGGTGCATGGCACAGGTCTATAGGGGTCAGGATCGGTGAGCTTTCCCGGTGCACTAACTGGACCGGATGGCCCGAGGTGACGTCGAAGGTCGTCCGCAGGATTTCGTGACGCCCAACGACCACCCGGAGGCCGAGTTCCAGCGCTGCAGTATTCAGCGCGCCGCTCAGACGCAGGCCGACGCAAAGATTATTTGCCGCGGAGGGGCCCATGAACTGCTCGGTAAACCAGACCCGTAGCTGCCCCGAGGACATCGGGAAGGGCCGCGGGTCGTCAGCCTCGGTGGCCAGATCGGCGGTGCCAAGTCTCTCGCAATCTCCGTTCTGCAGCTCCGCCATTTTGGGCTACCCGCCAGATTTGTGGAAAACACGCCAAGGTCGCTGAAACCAGCAGGGATGGGATCGCGCTTTCGGGTCCATTTCGGGATCCGCGTCAGCGCCTCGCTCGCGCCTCGCCCTGACATCGTTTTAGGATCTCTGCATCTGCTGCAGCAGTATTTCGATCTGCTCCGGCGAGAGCTTGGCTAGTTCCGCTGCAAGCGTATCGAGTTTCGGCTCGTGCCGTGGCCGGATCGCGCGCAAACGCGGCACGGCACCGCTTGCCCTGGCTATGTCGATTTCTCGCGCGAGTCCCTCAATCGTTGGGGATTCGAAGAAGCTGCGGATCGATACATCCACCTCGAACTGCTTACGGATGCGCGCAAGAACCTGCATGGCCAGCAGTGAATGTCCGCCGAGGTTGAAAAAATCCTGGGTCCGTCCGACCTCCGGAACGCCGAGGAGCCCACGCCAGATGACAGCCAGCTCGGTTTCCGTTTCGCTGTGCGATCTGGCGAAGTATGCCGGGTCGCCTTTGGCGCTAGGCGGTGCCGGCAGGGCTCGACGATCAACTTTCCCGCTCGGTAGCAACGGTAATTCACGCATTTCGACAAAGACTGTCGGCACCATATATTGCGGCAGCCGGTTCCGAAGGAAGGCCCGCAGTTCTTCTGCGGGGGGCAGCTGCTCCCCGTTCCGCCCGACAACATAGGCCACGAGTTGTTTGGAACTCCCCACTGCATCGGCAACGGCGACCGCCGCAACTTGGCACACACACGGATGCGCAGACAGATGCGATTCCACCTCGCCAAGCTCGACGCGATAACCGCGGACCTTTACCTGGTCGTCCCGACGGCCAAGATACTCGATATTGCCGTCGGCCAAGAAACGGCCGAGGTCGCCCGTTGCGAAAAGGACGGGCGACTTCTGACTAAACGGATTTGGAAGGAACCGCTCAGCTGTCAGGTCGGATTTGCGCCAATAGCCGGCCGAAAGGCAGTCGCCGCCAACATAAATCTGGCCTGCCACGCCGATTGGAACCGGTTCCATATGGCTGTCGAGGATATACACCTGTGTATTTGAAATGGGTTTGCCAATGGGGACAGGCTCACCCCCACGCGGCTCCCGCACCTCATGGCAGGTGACGTCAGCGGCCACTTCGGAAGATCCGTATAGGTTCAGCAGAATGGCCGTGGGGCATGCAGCGCGGAACCGTCGCGCTAAATCCTCCGGTAAATACTCACCACTGACGGTCCAGAATTTCAGCCGTGGCACCCGAACCGCTAGATCCAGTGCGTGGTCCAACAGCACGCGGAGCAGCGTCGGCACCAGTACGATGCGCGTCACCCCCTGGTTAGCCAACAACGTCAGCAACGATTCAGGATCGACAACATCATTGTCTCCGACAATGACATTCGGGACGCCATGAAGCAGCGGGCCAAACATCTCCCAAATGGAATCTACGAAGCCGAGAGCCGTCTTTTGACAGCAGACCTCCTCGGGAGCGAACGGATAGGCGCGATACATCCATTTGAGCCGGTTGATGATCCCGCGGTGAGTGCCCATCACGCCTTTCGGGTCACCCGTCGAGCCCGAGGTGTAGATGATGTAGGCGAGTTCGCTGCTCAGCCTGGGTCGTGGCGACGTATCCTGCCGGTCTCTCCAGATCACTGCATCCGCGTCCAGCAGGATGGCCTCAGCCGTCTCGGGCACTGTGTCGCACAGTTCTTGTCTCGTGAGAATGTGTCGGCAGCCGCAGTCGGCGATCAGGCGATGCAGTCTGGCGGACGGCTGCGCGGTATCGAGCGGTACGTAGGGATACCCGGCCTTAAGGATCCCCAGAATGGCGGCGAAGGCATCGGCAGAGCGGCCGAGATGAACGCCCACGGGTGAGTCCCGCGTAAGGTTCCTACCGATCAGAGCATGCGCGATGTGGTTGGCGCGGCTGTCCAGCTCAGCATACGCGACTGGCAGGCCGGCCTCAATGAGCGCAACACCGTCCGGGGTGCGGCGGACCTGCGCCTCGAAGGCGCTGTCGAGGCGGAGATCCAATGGGTGTTCTGTCTCGGTACTGTTCCATTGAATCAGCATACGCTCCCGCTCCGCG
>JAQGHW010000969.1 GCA_028291505.1 Rhodopila sp.
GCTATGCAAGCTTCCCTTTCGTTTCTGCTGCAGGTTGTCGGCGACGATCCACCTGGCGTGGAGCTTGCGGTGCGCCCTCGATTAATTGGAGCGACGATCCCGATCCTCCTCAGAACGGGGACGCCGACTCCTGGTGCGTTATCGCGCAAATTGCCGCGCTTGAGAGCGCGAAGCTTGTTGAAATGCTGCTGGGCGAAGACAAACTGCTGCCTTTTATGATAGAAGCACAAGGAGGCGCCGTGGAATGTCCAACGCTTATGCACCAACGCAGTTTGCGTCGTCAGGTGATCTACTGGGTGAGGAGGCCCAATCCTGGGGAACTTCGCTCGCTCATGCCCGACTCGGTCAATGCCGGTCCTTGCTTGGGCCTGAACCCATCGCTTTGGCCACGAGCCGACGGCTCACGGCAATCAGTCGTTCAGAATTCGCTATCGCCTCCTCGCTCCCCGCGAGATTTGCGCGCAGTCGGGCCATGCCTCCTTTAATACGTTCGACATTTTGGTGGCTTTCGGCCATCACACGTTCGGTCTCGGTACGAAGTTGGACAAGACCAAATGGTTTTAGCAGGCAAGGGATATTGAGAATTTCGTACTGCTTTAGGCGGACCATGGCTCGGGGGTGGCCGGTTAGGAGCAGCACTGGCGTGTTTTCGTTCGCGGCGATTGCCGCCAGGGCTAGTCCGGAAGCATCGGGCAGAACGACATCGATTATGGCGAGATTAAAGCGCTTGCCGGTGAGTAACTTTCGCCCCGATCTACCCGTCGTCACGCAGTGAACATCCGCTCCAAAATCGCCGAGGGCGTCCGCGAGTAAATCGCAGATCAGCGGATCGTCGTCGATCACCGCAATCTGTTGCACGGCTTTCTCCAGTGGCTAAAGCCAATCCGTTTGGCCACCCAGCCGATATTGGGCGGTCAAAATGCAAAGTCAATCAGCCAAGCGCTCATGAGCGGTCAATCTCCTATCCTCAATAACGGTACTGGTAGCCATACGTCGGAGGAGGCGGATACCGGCTCTCCTCCCACCGTTGATGCTCCTCCCAACGCCAATGCTGCGTCCAGCGCCGGCGTTCCCACTCGTGTTCACGCGCCTCCCGACGATATTCCCAGCAGCGGGGACCACGTCCGTCCCAATTGCCTTGCTGGACGATCGGCGGCTGCACGACAGCCGGTGAAACCGACAGCGTACGAGCCGTGGCCGCAGTCTCAGTTCCTATTTTCATTGCATCACCTCCATCGAAGAGAGTGGGCGGCGCTGCGGCAAATGCTTTTCCGCGACGTGGACGAACTGCGACCTCTTCAGGAAAGCCGTTATCGTGAACGCCTCTGGATGCCCGAGGAACGACTTGCATCATAACATATACCCATGTCTCGCCTCCGCAAGCGTCTCCGGTGGCGATCTGAGCCTGATCGCTCGCCGGAGGAATTTCGGGCGAATAACGCGTTGTGATGGAGCCACAGAAAGACGACCAAATAATTCGGCGGCCGCTACGGCTGGCCATGGCTGCTCACGAAAGCCCGCGTACCACCAAGCTCTACGACCGCACCGGCGATGAGACCAAACTCGATGATCGATAGAATAACTATCTGATCCGGAAGTGTGCCACACGGCGGCAGTCTATCAGCTCAGCTGCTTGACCCCACCAATGACAATTCGACGCGCCGGTTTTGTGCCCGATCTTGCGCGTTATCGTTTGGAGCAACCGGGCTCGCATCGCCGAGCCCCTGTGCCGACACGAGATCGGGCTTCACGCCTTGCGAAATCAGATATTGCATTACGGCATCTGCACGCTTTTGCGACAGTTCTTGGTTTGAGGTGACACCCTGCTGCCGCAGCCCAGGTCCGATCGGAGCATTATCGGTGTAGCCACTCACCATCAGATGGTTCTGCTGTGTGGGTGCCAGTTTCGTTGCTAAATTGCGAATCACCTGTTGCCCCTGGGGTCTCATTTGCCAGCTGCCCGAAGTAAATAACAAATCGCTGTTAACCGTGTACTTGATCGCCCCTTGCAACCTCCCAATTTGTTGGTGATCGGCAGCGACCTGCTGTTGAAGCTGCTGATTCTGTGCCTGCAGCGCGTCGTAGTCGCTTTTCCAGACAACACACCCCGTCAGAAATGTGGTCGAGAGCAGCGAGACGATGATGAGGCGGTACTTGGCTGGATCGCTCATAGTCTTCCCCCAGTTTGTGTGGTTGCGTGTGAATCGGTCATCTGCGACATGGGACAAATCAGGGCACGTTTTTATCAAGGGATCTTTTTTTCGACCGATACATGCGCACCTCCAGGACTGTCTATGCGAATTTGGCACGCCACTCCAAAGCTAGATTACATTTTTGTTTCGCGCAGAAGTTCTCTGAGAATTTCGGGACTGCCGCAAGTTTTGGGGCGAGGCGGCGATCGCCATTGGTGGGTGTGGATCGTTGGAGGGCCGGAACTTCGCCGACCCGCACCTCCAGATGCCGCTCCGCATCCTCACAGCTGGGGATGAAGGTCGAGTCAGGGGTGATCACGATCGCCAACATCGAAAACTCAATTCGGCCGTCCGAACTCCAGCGTGTGGTTCAGAGCACGGACGGCGAGGAACTGCGTGACAGAGCCGGGATTGGGTCATCGCGCATTCGCCTTGATCCGTACAACACGCTCTTCTCGAACGGCCCCGGACGCCCCTCAATCTATTATGCCGCCGGAGAGACTGGCGACCTTGTGCTCGAGGCTGGCCGCCAGCGCCCACCCGCCACCGGTGTTCAGCAGTTCGCGAAAGTCCGAGCGTTGAACGGCGACGCGGCTGATCGATCCATCCATCAGCACGTCCACCGCCTGCCATCCGCCCTGGCCGCAGCGCATGACATAATCGAGGGCGATCGGAGAGCTGCCGATGCGCAGTAGCCGGCTCTGCACGACCACATCGCCGTTGCTCACAGCGCGCACCGCCGGCAAGATCTGGAAACTCTGACCGTTGTAGAGGTCAAAACTCGCGACGTAGCTCGAAACCGTGAATCGGCGGAACACCACCAGGAGCACCGCCTTCTGCGTTCCCGACAGCGTCGCCCAGGAAGGACCGATCGAGGTCGCCAGCAACGTGTCGAGATTGAAGACCTGGTCGATCACTGGGGCGAGCGTGCGATAACGTTCCGGGAACGGCGTGCGGGCACCTGCCTTCATCGCCGCGAGCAAGGCGCCGTCGAGCTGCTCGACCGGGACGCTAGGCGGCGCGTTGCCGTGGGATCCGCGCTGGCCGGCCGCCGACCCATAGCGGCAGTCAGGAGGACGGCGGTGGCGCGCCTGAGCACGCTCCGCCGCCGCGTCAGACAATTCCCGTGTCCGGTCAATGGTGTTCTCCGTGCGAATTCCGCCGGTAGCCGAGAGGATAAGGAAGTGTCGAGTGGTCCGAGGGCGAGCCCGCGGATTGCGGCGGTGCGACTAATCCCAACTCGCCCAAAGATCGACACACGCCCGGTCGCGGGCTTATCGAACAGATGCGGTTCGGGTCGTGGACCAGGAAAGGTCAAGCGCTTTTTGCAGGCCTAGACGATGCCATCGTAGGTGTCCCAAACGGAGCTTGTTTCGCCGCAGCTAGTCCCAGCTGTTCTCCATCGGGTTCAGTTCCGGTGCAAAAGGCGACAAGCGCAGCAAGGGGACATTGTTCCGGCTCTTGCAGGTGATACCCCTTGTGGTGAAACCAGCACCGTCGCAGTCCTCACCGCACGGGCGCCCGGCGGCGACCAAAGTGCTGATTTCCCTCAGGTGCAAGCTC
>JAQGHW010000047.1 GCA_028291505.1 Rhodopila sp.
TTCTTGCCGGGTGTGACCTCGGCGGCGCCGGTGCCTTCCAGGGCCACCGCCATCTCCCCATCCGGGCCATCCGCGATCAGCACCGTCTGCACCACGTGCGACGCATAGGGAATCCGGGAAACCTTGCCGGACAGCCGCCAACCGTTGCCGTCACGCACCACGGTCAGGCGATCGGCGCCGCGCACCGGCCCCACGGTCATCGGCCCATCGGAAAGTTCCAGGCCGGCACTGGCGGCAATCCAGCCGGCCAACATCGTTTCGGCCAACGGAAGCGGAACGGAGAACCGGCCCGCCACGCGCAACACGGCGAACAGGTCCGACCATTCCGCATCCGAACCACCCGCCGATTCCGGTAGCGCGGCCAGCGGCACGCCGGTTTCCGCGACCACCTGCCACAGGTCAGACGCGAATTCACCGGTCTCGGCGCGGTCGATCACCTGCTTGGTGGATTTGTCCTCGAACAGCCGGGTCATGCTTTCCAGCAGCATCCGGGTCTCGTCACGAATGGCCATTTCTTTGATTCCCTTCAGCGCAGGCCAAGGCCCCGAGCAATGATCCCACGCAGGATTTCGCGTGTGCCACCCTGGATGGAAAAGCGCGGCGCATTCATCGTGCTGCTCGCGATCATCGAGACGTAGGTGTCGACCGCCTCCAACTCCGGTTCGGTCGGGAACAGTTGGCGGGCGACGACGGGGATATCCTGTTCGTAGCGCGTGCCCAGGTCCTTCACCACCGCGGACTCGTTATTGGGTTGCAGGCCTTCCTGCAGCATCCCCGCGATCGACAGCGACATGCTGCGCAGCGTGGCCAACTGAGCGATTAGTTTTCCCAGTGCCGCCGCTGTTGCCTTGTCCGGCGACGGGCCGGCCATGCGGACCATTTCGCGCAACAACTGGAACAGCACCAGGAAGCGATCGGGCGCACTGCGTTCAAACGACAATTCGCTGGTGACCTGGTTCCAGCCGTTACCTTCTTTACCCAACAAACGGTCGTCGGGGACGATGACATCGGTCAGGAAGATCTCGTTGAAATGATGCTCGCCCAGAAGATTCAGGACCGGCCTGATCTCGATCCCGGGCAATTTCAGGTCCAGCAGGAACTGCGTCGCGCCCGCATGCCGGTCAGGTTCTTCACGACCGTCGCCGGCCATCTTGCAGAACAGGATCGCATAGTCGGCGCGGTGGGCGTTCGACGTCCACAGCTTGCTGCCATTTATCTTGTACCCACCTTCAACCTTGACCGCTCGAGTACGCGTGCCAGCCAGGTCCGAACCCGAGTTCGGCTCGCTCATTCCAATGCAGAACGTTAGTTCGCCGGCGGCAATCCGCGGACAGAAAAACTGCTTCTGCTCCTCCGTGCCGAACCGCAGGATGTTTGGGCCGCTTTGCCGGTCGCCGGTGTAGTGGGCGGACAACGGCGCACCGGCCGCCAGCATTTCCTCGATCAGCACGTAACGTTCGAAGGCGCTGCGTTCATGGCCGCCATACTGCTTCGGCCATGTCATCCCGATCCAGCCCTTCCGGCCCATCGCCCGGCTGAACTCGCGGTTGAAATCGCCGCGTGGAAATTTCATCAGCTCCTGATTTTCCTTGATGAATTCCCGCACCTCGGCACGCATAGCCAGCGCCTCTGGCGGCAATTCGACAGGATCGAAACGGAACATCGGCGTGGCCATGATCGTTTCCCTACCAGTTCGTGTTGAAGCCGGAGAAAGTGTGGGGAATGCGGTGGATATCGGCCACCAGTTCCTTGGCCAGCCCGGGCGCTATGCCAGCCGGGAAATGGATATCGACGGAATCCGCAACGCCGCCGAAACGCTCCTCAATCGCCTTGGCCAGCACATCATACGTGCCGCAGGCAGCAAAGATGCGAACGGTATCGTCGGAAATCTCGGCGCCCATGCGGTCCCACTGGCCTTCCACCGACATCCGGTGCAGCTTGGCACTCAGGTCTTCCAGTCCATGCAACGCCAGGATCGGCAGATAAGTCCGCGTTGAACCGTAAAATCCGATACGCCGCCGAGCCTTTTCCATTTCGGTGGCGACGGTCGCTTCATCCGGCCCGGTGCAGACAAAACCGCCGCCGTGGACATCGAAATTCAACCGGGAGCGTCCACTGCGGCGCATGCCTTCCATCATCTGCGGCAGGCATACCTGCTGCAGATAGGCGCGCGAACACAGCGGATGCAACCGAACCCCATCGCCGACCTGGCCGGCAACCCGCAGCATCGCCTCGCCCACCGCCGCGACGGTCACCGGGACCATCGGCAGCCCAGTGGGTTCGGGGGAAAAATCGGGGGTCATCAACGTAAGCTTGTAGTGCGGGCTGTCGAAGTTCAGCCGACCCCGGGTTTCCCAGGCTTGCCACACCGCCCGCAATGCCAGCACATAGTCGCGCATCCGCGGCGCCGGCGCGGTCCAGGGAATACCAAATCGCCGCTCATTGTGCCCCTTCACCTGGCTTCCCAGACCAAGAACGAAACGACCGCCGGAATTTGCGTGGATATCCCAGGCCTGCTGCGCCAGCACCGTCGGGCTGCGCGGGAAAGCAACGACCACGGACGGTGTCAGCTCAACCTTCTGCGTCGCCAACCCCGCCAGAGCCAACGGCGTCACCGGATCGTGCCCGAGTTCGACTGTCATCACCGCGTCGAACCCCGCGGCCTCGGCGGCCACCGCGGCCCCAGCGACATCGCGCCAATCCCGTTGCGGCAGGATCGTGTAGACGCGCATCAGCCGCGTGCCAGACGGCGTTCAACAAAGTCCAGCCGGTCCTGTCCCCAGAAGATATCGTCGCCGATGACATAGCTGGGCGCGCCGAACACGCCCCGATCCAATGCTGCCTGGGTGTCGGCGATCCGGCGCTCCGCCCAGCGCGGATTCTCGCCCAGCTTCAAGACCTGGTCCGCGTCCAAACCGATGTCCGTGATCAGCGCCGCCAGGGTCGCCAGATCGCCGGCATTCTTCTCCTCCTGCCACACCGCTTTCAGCACCCGGTGCGCCAGTTTGATCGCCGGCTGATCGCCCATCGTCTCCCGCAGCGCGATCACGCAGCTCGCCGAGTGCTGCTCGCTGGACGGAAAAAACTTCGGCTGCACCTGGATCGGGATGCCTAGTTGGTCGCGCCACCGAACCAGTTCCTGCAGTCGATAGGCCTGGCGTTGGGGTGAGCGCTTCGGCAGCGGCAGGCCGCCGGACTGCGCGAAAATGGCGCCGAAATCCACCGGATAGATGCGCAGGGTGGCATTGTTCGCCATCGCCATGGCCTCGATCCGCGCCGCCCCCAGGTGGGTCCAGGGCGAGTTCAACGATGCGTAGTAGTCGATATGCAAGGCCATCTGCTTCCTCCAAAACTTTGGCGGCGATCTTGATGGAGGGCACCGATTGGCACAAGCCGGGCGAACCGGCGTAGGATCGTGGTCGTAGTTTGGTGGGCCGATTCACCCAACGCTTGGAAACCAAGCGTCGGGATCGGACCACCGGGACGGGAGCACGCGACATGAAGTGGACCATCGGCGACGTCACCGTGACCAAAATCGTCGAGCTGGAGATGGCCGGCGGCTCGCGTTTCCTGCTGCCGCAGGCGACGCCCGAGGCCATCCTGCCGATCGCCTGGCTGCGACCGCATTTCGCCGATGAGAACGGCCGGCTGCGCATGAGCATCCACAGCTTCATCGTCGAAACGCCCGACCGTCGCATCGTCGTCGATACCTGCCTGGGCAACGACAAGCAGGGACGCCGCATCCCGCACTGGAACGAGCGCGATGGCCCGTTCCTGGCCGATCTGGCGGAGGCGGGCTTTCCGGTGGAATCCATCGACACCGTGCTGTGCACCCACCTGCACGTCGACCACGTCGGCTGGAACACACGGCTGGTGGACGGCAAGTGGGTGCCGACGTTCCCGCTCGCCAGGTATCTGATCGGCCGGACCGAATACGAGCATTGGTATACGGTGAAAGACCGCCCGGACATGGCGAACATCCTTGCGGACTCGGTCACCCCCATCATTGAGGCCGGGCTTGTCACCATGGTCGAAACCAATGAACGCATATGCAATGAGATCACTCTTGTGCCGACCCTCGGCCACACCCCAGGCCACGTCAGCGTAATGATCCAGTCGCAGGGCGAACAGGCCCTGATCACCGGCGACTTCATGCACCACCCCTGCCAGATCGCCCATCCGGAATGGAGCACACTGGCCGACAGCAATCCCGACCAGGGGATCGAAACCCGCCGCCGGATGTTTCAGCGCCTGGCTGGCACACCAGTGCTTATCATCGGCACTCATTTCGCCGGCACGAGGGCCGGACGGCTTGTCACCGACGGCGACAGCTATC
>JAQGHW010000048.1 GCA_028291505.1 Rhodopila sp.
AATCCACCGTTCTTCATCGCGTTGCGCATCGACCGGAACGCGCCATCATGCCCTTCCGCCGGCGCGGTGATGTGATAGGCATCACCCGACATCCCGTACCCGGCTACCTCGGCATAGATCTTCGCCCCGCGCTTCTTCGCGTGTTCGTATTCTTCCAGCACGACGCAACCGGAACCCTCACCCATCACGAAGCCGTCGCGATCCTTGTCCCAGGGGCGTGAGGCCGCGGTCGGCCGATCATTGAATCCAGTCGACAACGCTCGGGAAGCGCAGAACCCGGCGATACCCAGCGCACACACCGTCGCTTCGGATCCGCCGGCCAGCATGACGTCCGCATCGCCCAGTCCGATCAGCCGCGATGCATCGCCAATCGCATGCACGCCGGTCGCGCACGCCGTCACGACCGAATGGTTCGGCCCCTTGAACCCGAATTTGATCGACAGATGGCCGGACGCGAGATTGCTGAGCGCGGAAGGGATAAAGAATGGCGACAATCGCCTTCCCTTGCCCTCGTGGACGAGGACGGACGCTTGGTAGATCGTCTCCAGTCCGCCGATCCCAGACCCGATCATCACGCCGGTGGCGCAGCGATCGTCCTCGGTTTCCGGCATCCAGCCAGAGTCCTCGACGGCCTCGGAACCCGCCACCATGGCCAGATGGATGAAGCGATCCATCTTCTTCTGGTCTTTGACCGGGATCCATTCGTTGATACTGAGCCCGCCGGTGGCCCTGGTGCCAGCCGGCACCTGCCCCGCCACCTGGCAGGGTGAATCACTGGCATCGAACGCCGTAATCGCGCTGATGCCCGATTCGGCGTTGATCAGCCGGCGCCAGACATGCTCGACGCCCACACCAAGGGGACAGGCGATGCCCATGCCCGTCACCACCACACGCCGCATCACAGCAGGCCTTTCACGCTCATCCGGGGCGGATTCTTACTGCTTCTGCTTTTCGATGTAGTCGATCGCATCCTTGACGGTGGCGATCTTCTCGGCAGCGTCTTCCGGAATTTCCACGTCAAACTCTTCTTCGAACGCCATCACCAATTCGACGGTGTCGAGACTGTCGGCGCCCAAATCGTCGATGAACGACGCTTCCGGCGTCACCTTGGCTTCGTCCACGCCAAGATGTTCCACCACGATCCGCTTGATCTTGTCGGCAATTTCGCTCATCGGCTCCGCTACTCCTGAACTATTGTGTCGGTTATGGTCGTTGTCCGGCTTGTTCGCGGCCGGCGCCTTGTCCCGGTTCACGAAGCGAGCCCGCGCCAGACATAGCAACGGGGCGCTTAGCATGGTTCCCGCGGGACGGGAAAGGCTGGCGGGCGGTCACGTCTATGCTTAGATCATCGCCATTCCGCCATTGACGTGCAGTGTGGCCCCAGTGACCCACCCGGCTTCATCGGAGGCAAGGTAGACAACCGCGGCAGCGATATCTTCGGGCTGGCCAAGCCGCCGCAGCGGAATCGCTTCGGTCAGCTTGGTTCTTTGCGCTTCGCCAAGCACGTCCGTCATCGGCGTCACCACGAATCCCGGCGCCACCACATTGATG
Source organism: Rhodopila sp. (assembly GCA_028291505.1). GTDB lineage: Bacteria > Pseudomonadota > Alphaproteobacteria > Acetobacterales > Acetobacteraceae > Rhodopila. The sequence continues at coordinate 1,552 of JAQGHW010000048.1, forward strand.
GTGATCCCGCGTGAGGCGACTTCCTGCGCCAGCGCCTTGCTCATGCCGACCAGACCGGCCTTGGCGGCCGCATTATTGGCCTGCCCGGCATTTCCGGTCGCGCCGACGATGGACGAGATATTGATGATCCGCCCGGCGCGCCGCCGCAACATCCCGCGCAGCGCCGCTCGGGCCAGGCGAAACGGCGCCGACAGATCGACGTCCAGCACCGCCTGCCAATCCTGATCGGACATGCGAAGCGCCAGCATGTCGCGAGTCATGCCTGCGTTATTCACCAATATATGCAATGGGCCGATGGCGCTTTCCGCCGTCGCGATCAGCGCATCGGGTTCGGAAGCATCGCGCAGATCGGCCGGGCAGACATGGGCGCGCTCACCCAGTTCGATGGCCAATGCCCCCAAAGCGTCGCGCCTTGTGCCGGACAGCGCGACATTGGCGCCTTGAGCATGCAGTGCACGCGCGATCGCCGCACCGATGCCACCGGATGCGCCGGTGACAAGCGCGGCCTTGCCGTCCAATCGGAACATCGCCGCTCCTCCTTCCGTTCAGAGCTTTTTCAGCACCGCTTCGATGTCCGCCGGCGTGCCGGCAGCAATCCCGGATGCGTCCGGTGCGATTCGCTTGATCAGTCCGGTCAACACCTTGCCGGCGCCGAGTTCGACGAAACTATCGACGCCCATCTCCGTCATCGCCGTGACACATTCCCGCCAGCGGACGGTTGCGGTCACCTGCTGTACCAGCAGGTCACGGATTTGCCCAGGATCGGATTCGCGTTTGGCCGAGACATTCGCCACCAGTGGTACGCAAGGCGCGGTCGGAACGGTGGTTTCCATCGCTTCCTCCATCGCGTCCGCGGCCGGCGCCATCAGCGCGCAATGGAATGGCGCGGACACCGGCAGCAGCATCGCGCGCCTGACGCCCTTGGTCCTGGCGATCTCAATCGCCCGCTCGATCGCGGTGCGGTGCCCGGAAATCACGACCTGACCGCCGCCATTGTCGTTGGCCACCTGCACGACCTCCAGCAGATCGGTTTCCGGCACCGGGGCAGCCTCGGCGCAGATCGCCCGTACCTGCTCCAGGTCGGCGCCCAGCAGGGCGGCCATCGCCCCGGTCCCCGCCGGCACCGCCTTCTGCATGGTCTGGCCGCGCAATTTCAACAGGTGCGCGGCGGCGGTAACAGAGAACGCCCCGGCCGCCGCAAGCGCGCTGTATTCCCCCAGCGAATGGCCCGCGACGACCAGCGCCTTGCGCTGCAGGGTGGTCCCGCCTTCCCGTTCCAGCACCCGCAGCACCGCCAGCGAGTGCGCCATCAGCGCGGGCTGGGTGTTTTCGGTCAGCGTGAGTTCCTCCTGCGGTCCGTCGAACATCAGCTTGGACAGCTTTTGCTTCAGGGTTTCGTCGACTTCCTCGAACACCTCCCGAGCGGCGGTGAAGGCCGCGGCGAGGTCGCGGCCCATGCCGACGGCCTGGCTGCCCTGGCCCGGGAAGATGAAGGCGTGAACCGGCATGGCACGGTGACTCTCGGAAGGTGTCGGGTTTTGGGATGGGTATCACGGACGCGTGGGATTGGCGCGGGGGCGTAGCGGTGGGTTACGGGACTGTCAAGGAACACGCCGTGATCGCGCAAGGTGGCGGGACGGAAGAAGGTAGAAAGCCTGGACGGTGCTGTGCGGCCGATTCGGTTCGGATTTGGGCAGGATCGGGAGGATAGTTACAAATTCGTCGATGGATCGCGAAGAAAGCAAGTCTCTAACACAGATTTAGGTGAGGAAGCGCACAGATTAAGGGGGATAGTGGTGGTGGCGTCGCCCTGCGACTCCGTCCGCCGCGCAACCCGGATCGGGAAAGTGCGGAATCCCCTCGCTACGGCAGCATCGCCAGCACCGCTTCGGCCGCACATTCCGACGGCGTGCCCGAAGCCGGCCGCAGCAGCGTCAACGCCTGCTTGAACCCCTGGCGCTGTGCCGCGACCGCGTCTTGATCCGTCAGCAGGGGGTTCAGTTCGGCCGCAAGCCGGTCGGGGCGGCTCTCATACTGCAGCAGTTCCGGGATCACCGGCCGATCCAGCAGAAGATTGACGATCGAGGCATATTTTACCTTGATCATTCGTTTGGCAATCTGATGTGAAACAGGATTGATCCGATATGTCACCAACATCGGCACGTTCGCCAGCGCAAGCTCCAGCGTCGAGGTGCCCGACTTGGTCAACGCCGCGTCCGAGGCGGCGAAGGCATCGTATTTGCCCTCGGTGTCGGCGACCAGGATCGGCCGGATCGGCCAAGACGCCGTGCGCTGCCGCACCACTTCTTCGACCGGTCCCGCCAGCGGCACGACCGGCACGACGGGTTCGGCAAGCA
>JAQGHW010000052.1 GCA_028291505.1 Rhodopila sp.
CCGGCCGGTTTGCGGCTCGGCGGAGGTGGCAGCAGGAGGCGATGCTGCTGCGTCGCGGTCGTGGGATGCGGTGGGCGCGGAGTCATTTGGTGCGGATGTGGTGTTTTCGAACGCATTCGATACAGGCGCGGGGGATGCAGGCGCGGCGGGTGCAGGCTCGGCGGGCACCGATGGCGTAGGTGCGGCTGCAACGGCTGCGGGTGCGGAGGCCGCGGGGTTCCCCGGTTCGGGGGACGCCTCTAAAGGGTGCGCAGGCTCCCCGGGCGCCTGCGGCAACGGCGCGGGCGGGGGGACCGGATTGGGCGCATACACAGTGATGGCCGGTGCCGCGTCCTGAACCGCCTTGCGCAATGCGGCTGCCAGCGGTTCCCACCCCTCAGCGGGTTCGCTTGCCAGAACCCGGCCGAACGCGCCGGCCGGTGCCCCGTCCCCAATTGCCATGGCCAGGTGCAGCCCGTCCGGCAATCCCTGCCGCAGCGCCGTGGCCACAGGTGCGGCGACGGTTCCAGCCGGCACGCCCAGTTCCACGACCAGCGAGCCCTTCGCTCCGGCCAGAATGCGGAACAGCGTCTGCATCACGACGCCCTGCGTCTCGGGCCGCAGCGTCTGACGCGGGTCGGCATCCGACGGCAGCATGAAAAGTCGGGCGCCGACCACGGCAGCCTCCGCGCAGACATAGACCAACACCGGATCGGCCGGAGCGGCGGCGACGCGGGAGGCGAAGCTGTCGAGCACGTCGCGCATCTTGACCGCTGGCGTGTCGATCGCCTGGTCGACCGTGAATCCCAGTCGCTGCAGACGCGCGGCGACGGCCTGCGCCGCCTGGCTGCAGGCGGGCAGCAATGACTGGCCGGCATACTGGCCATCGCCGATGACCAGTGCGGCCCCGGCCGGCGCGGCCAGCGCAGCGCCGATGCGCAGCGTCATGATGACGATCAGCAGGATCGTGGCGCACCGCCGCACGTTTCTCGGGACGCGGCCGGGCCCCGGGACTCGGTTCGGCCAGCGGACGCAATCGGGCCAGCGGGCGGCTTCGGGGTGACTCGCCGAATTCCATCCGGTCGGATTGGAATTCATGGGTGGCGCATTCCAGGTCATCGGCCGGACGGTGGGGAAGGGACGTCGTCCGCCTCGAACATGGCTTCAGTCGCGTCGTTGGGGCGGGGACCGCTGGTCGGCAGCCAGGCGCTCCACCCAAGGCGCGCCACGGCCTCGGCAGGCAGTCCCAACTGGGGCACCTCGGAGGCGGCCAGGACCGGGTTGATGGCAAACCCGATCTCGCAGTCCAGATAGGCCCGCACCAGCGACGCCAGCCGCCGGAACAGCGTTCGGTCCGGCAGCATGGCCTGGAACCGCTCCAAGGTCAGCGGCCCGATGCGCAGGACAATGCGCGATTGCACATCCCAGCTGCGGCTGCCGATCGTAGCGTCCACGCCAAGGGCATTGAACTGGCCCGGCCCGTTCGCCGAGGGCAACGCCGACATCTCCTCCGGTCCGAGGCTCAGCCACCCGCCGGCGAACTGTTCCACAAGGACCGGTTGCCCGATCCAATCGGAGACGATGGCGCGAAGGCAGTCCGCGGAGCGAACGCGCGGGGCGAACAATCCCGCATAGAACAGCAGCGGTTCGGTGCCCACCTCCAGCCGGGGGGCCAGATGCGGGGTGCCGTATCCGGTCAGTGCGAGAAGCATCTGGCGCAGTCCGTCGGCGGGCGGCCGCGGCGACGATTGTCCGATGGAAGCCGCCTGCGCCGCGCGGTGCGGCTGGTACTTGATGCCGGAGGTCGCGAACTGCGCCAGCGGCCGCTGCGCCAGCCGGTCCAGGAACTCGCCCATCGCCGCCCCGTGCCGGCGCTGCTCGGTGTTGGCGATGTCGGTGTAGGGCCGCGGCAGCACACCGGACGGGCCGGTCAGACCGAGCAGGCCGGTGGTGACGCGGAATGTGGTTCCGGTGCGCTCCACGGCGGCCACGTCCGAGGCAACGAACCCAAGCCCCACCGACGCCCGGAAACGCACCGCGTCGCCCGCCTGGCCGAGACCGGCGGCATGCATCATCACCGCGAGCGCCGCGTCGAAGCTGAACCGCGCCGGCTCCTCCAGCAACGTCTGCAGCATGCTGCGTCCGGGCTTCGGGAGGGTGTCCTGCGCACTCACAGCGTGACGTCCCGCATGCTCCGAGGGCATGAGACATTCCGCGTGCTCCGACGGCACTACATATCCCGCGTGCTCAGAGGGCACTACACATCCCGCGTGCTCAGAGAGCACGACCTCCCGCGTCGTCACAGCAGCACCCGAGCGCCGGCGCGGGGCGGGGCGCGGAACACCGCACCCTTGCGCCCCTGCAGCACCACGCTGGTGCGGACAAACGAGTTGACCGTCGCGTGCAGTGCGAGGAAACGCTCCAGCACCGCCGCCACGAGGAACAGGCCCGCCGACTCCCAGGCCCGCGCCTCGAACGCCAGCGTGACATCAAGGCCGCGGCAGAAGCTGCCCTGGCGGGCGCCGGGAACCCGCGCGACCGCTTGCTGCGACTGCACCGACAGCAGACTGTCGATTGTCGCCCGGCTCTCCGGCGTGTCCCGCAGATCGTACAGCCGCAACACCTCCCGCAAGCTGTCCGCCGCGCCCTCGCCGCCGACGATCGACAGGTGGCCCAGCGACAGGTGCGAGATCAGGCGCCACGGGCGATGCTCGCGCAGCTTTGCGCGCAGCGTCGGCGTCGGCGCGGTGAGGCAGGTGAGTGTGGTGACGGCGCTGATACCCTGCGACAGCCGCAGCCGCGGCTCGCCGCCGCCCCAGGGAAGTTCGGCGGGCAGATCGCGGTTGGTGCAAAGCGCATCCACCGACAGCACGGCGTCAGCCGGCCGGTCCACGTCGAGTTCGGGGTCGAACGGGGCCAGCAGCACATCGGTGCCGCTCAGCTTGCCGGGGCTGTCGCGGCGGATCGTGGCGTAGAACCCGGCAGGCTGCTCGTCTGGCGCCGTGTCCGCGGGGTGCCGGTAAAACGGGCGCCACGGCCGGGTGGAACCGTCGCCGCGCAGTTCTCGCACGCGCTCAACACTCCAGACCTCCAGCGCACGAGGACGGCGGATGTCTGGCGTAATGGGGTACTCGCTGATCTCCTGCGTCAGTGGGATGGGTTCGCACTGGCGCGCGAACAGGTTGACCATCGGCGTGCAGTGTAGCGCCAGCGCATCGGACTGCAGACGCTGTTCAAGGTCGGGCTTCGCCTGGTCGAAATAGACGAACACCTCCATGCGGTTGCCGGTCTGCAGCAGCGTGCGCGCGTCGAGGCCGCCCAGATCGACGAACAAGAATTTTTCCGGCAGCGCGAAATACTCGGTCAGCAGCCGGAAGCCGGAAAATTGGCGCGCGGACCATGGATACAGCGCTTCCTCGGGCGCGAATCCGACGGCCTCGAACGGGGTTTTCGCCAGCAGCGTCGGCCGGGCGTCATTCGGGCCGTCGGCCAGGGCAGCGCCCAGGACATGGGCGCACAGCAGCTCATAAAGCGGCAGGCTCTGTTCCAGCGGCCCGCGCAGGAAGAACCTCAGCCGGTCCACGCCCAGTTCCGCGAAGCTCGCCTCCGGGTCGGATGTGCGCAGAACGATGCGCAGGACGCTGCGTGCCCCGGTCAGGCCAGGATACGCCGGGGCGCTGAGCGGCAGGCCGGTCAGCTTCACGCTCTCGATCTCGACGGGCCACAGCGTGGTGTCGTAGGCGGTGCGGAACCGGCACGGCTCGCCGCGCACCGGGTCCGTTTCGATGGCAGTGCCGGACGGTACCTGAACCGGCACGCGCAGCGCGGACTGGCAACCCAGTTGCACGATGGCCGCGGACGGCACCGGCGCGAGGTAGTGCGGGTAAAGCACGCCCAGCAACGCGTCGCTGATCTCGGGGAATTCGTCGTCAAGCCGCTGCTGGGTGCGGGCTGACAGGAAGGCGACGCCCTCCAGCAGACGCTCCACAAGCGGATCGTCCACCGTGTCCGGCCCCAGACGCAGCCGCCCGGCGACCTTTGGGTGCGCGTCCGCGAACTCGAGCGACGAGCGCCGCAGCGCATCGAGCTCCTGGTTGTAATAGGGTAGCAGGCTGTCGGACATGGGTTACAGGACGTGCAGCGGGTTGAGCACGACGTCGGCGGTGGTGGTGTCCACCGCGGTGTCGAACACGATCGGTTCCGGGGCCGGCTGGGTGCGCAGCAATGCGTCGATCCGCAACTGCAGCGTCGTCCGCAGCAGGTTGCCCTCATCAACCAGATGCACCTGGACCTGTGCCAGGCGTGGCTCGAACCGGCGAATGGTCTCCTCGATCTCCGCCCGCAGCACCTCCCGCTGCCGCCGGTCGTTGAGCGCTCCGGCGGTGAAGTCGGGCATCCCGTAGGCGAGCGGCGACAGACGCAGCGCGGTCAGCCCCGCCGGTACCGAACGCCAGGGCCGGCGCGCATTCAGCAGCGCCTCGACGTCGCGATGGACGGCGCGGCGCAACAGCGCCACCGTCTCGGCCGGCGACAGCCCGCGATGACGTGCGGCGTCAGGTTCGTCGTCCAGCAGCCGATCGAGCAGCGGGGCCTCCACCGGCCGCATGCCGCGGCGGGCAAGCGACGCGCTCATTCGAATTCCAGCGTCGTCAGTTGCTGCATTTCGACGCCTTCGTCGCCGATCAGGAACATGCGCCGGCCGCGGCCGCGAACCGGCGGGGAGTCGGTCCATTCGGTGCTGCGGCCGAGGCGAAGGCTGTCACTGTCCTCCGCGTCGCCTGCGTACAGCGCCGGCACATAGACGTCGCCGTCCGGCCCATCGCGCACCACCATGCTGCAGCGCCGCCAGAACAGGTCGCGTGGACGTTTCGGCGGATGGAATTCCAGGCTGGCCACCCGTTCGGCCGGGATCCAGAAATACTTGCCGGTGGTCGTCAACACCTCGAACGTTCCGGCCCACAGGTCGTCGGCGTCGCGGCAGTCGGTGAACCGGGCATCGGGCGTCCGGCCGGAGACGGCTGGCCGAACGGCCTCGGCCGCCGCCGCGGCGGCGATAGCGGTGTCTCTGTCGCCTTCCCGTAACGCCAGCAACGCCTGCAGCAGATGGGTCTGCGATAGCGTCGGCTCACCCAGGAACTCCGGCGCCCTGCCATCGAACAGGACCTGATGACGTATCGAAGCGGCCCGCAGCAGTTGCCGGAATTCCGAGACCACCAACGCCGTCCCGGGATCGACCGCGCTGGTGGCCTGAAGCACCGCGTCCGCACGCCGCGGGTCGCCGGCATAAAGCAGCAGTTCCGCCAGCAGCATGCGCGGGCCCGGTTCGGCCGGGGCGGCTCGGACGGCGACACCGGCGGCCTCTACCGCCTCGGACAAACGTCCCTCGTGGAACAGAGCCCCGGCATCCACTTTGGGCATGGCGATTTCCTTCAGATGGGCCGGTGGGTGCCGGCCAGATGGCGAATTCGACGTTTGCATCGGTCAGATCCGGCGCCCCGCGCTCGAAAATCCGGTCACCAGGCGAAACGTCGCTGCGACGTCGTCAAGCTGGTAATACGGCTGCAGGTGGATCACGCAGCCGAACGAGCCGGGCTGGTCGGACAGCTCGTGCACAGAGACCCGGCTGGACACCAGCGGATGGCGCGCCCGCGCATCCGGATCCGGGCTCTGGCTCGCATTGGTGTAGCTGGACAGCCAGTGCTGCAGACGGCGCTCGATCTCGGGTGCCGTCAGAAAGGCGCCGGTAAGTTCGCGTCCGATGACCTTGACGTAGTGCGCGAAGCGCGACACGCAGAGCATTGCGCTGATCTGTGCGGATAGCCTGAGGTTGGCAGAAGCGGCCGTCGGCTCCCGCCCCACCGGGTCGGCGTATCGTGCCTGCACGCTGTGCACGGACGCGAACGCCGCATCGCCGTAGGGCAGGGTGTTGAGTGGCATCAGCCCGGCAAGCACCAGGTCCTGCTCCTGCCGGTCGGTCAGCGCCAGGTCGAGCGGCGGGCGGTTCCATATCGTGTCTGCACCCAGCACGAACGGCTCAGCGGTCAGCTCCGTGACAAGGCCGCCGCCGATACGGTCGGTGCTCACGCCGCGCACGTCCGCGGGCCAATTGAAGGCTGCCTGCGCGCGAGCAACCGTCGCGGCAAACGCGTAACCTGCCACCGACCAGGTTCGATGCCGCGGCTTCGGGGCATATTCCTCATAGCAAAGCCCAGCCATCGCCTGCGACCCGGCGAGCCAGCGCGGCCGCGCCAGAACGCGCGGTACGGTGACGCAAAGGAAGCGGGTGTCCTCGCCCGTCGTCAGCGCGCGCCAGCGGGCATGCTCACCGTCACGCAACGCCGCGGCGATGTCGGTCGAGAGTACGAGGTCGGCAAATTCGTCCACGCTTAGCAGCGCTGGGGAGGCCGCCAGCACCATCGGCACGAAGGCCGCCGCGGCGATCGAGGCGAGCGATGACAGGACAGAAACGTCATCCACCGGGGCGCGCGCCGACAGTCCACGCGGCAGCGGCTTGTGCCGCAGTTCGTGGTCGATCACCAGCAGCCCGAATGGTTCGCCGCCCGCGCTGCCGAACTCGTTCTCGTAGACCAGCCGGAACAACGCCGACTGGTCGAACTGGCTGGCGCGGGCGGCGTCGCGATCCAGTTCCTCCCACGTGACCGGCAGCAGCCGCGCCTTGAGCCGCGCCCCCGGATCGAAGCCGGCGATCATCCAGGCAAGACCCCGCCACGATCCTTCCAGCCGTTGCAGGCGAGGGTGGTGCAGCACGGCGTCGAGCTGCGCCCCGATCAGCCCGTCGATGGCGGCAATGTCGCGATCGACGAGCCCGCGCAGTCGATCGGGATCAGCCAGCAGCTCCATCGCCAATGTCTCGCCGAACCAGATGGCGAGCGCGCCCGGTGCTTGACCGAGCGGGGTGGGACTCAGGAACGCCTGCAGTCGCGCGGGCACGGCTGAAGTGCCCGGCCGGGCAAAACGGCCCGACAGGATCTCGTGCCGCAACGGCGGCACCACCGGATTGTCCGGATGCCGCAACGGCGGCGGCACCGGATTGTCCGGCGCGACTGCTGGTGCCGGCGCGGACAGCTCAGGCCCTTTCGGGGATGCGCGCGACCATGCGCATGCTGGTGGTCAGCTCCTCCATCTGCAGCCAGGGCCGCATGTAGGCGATGGCGCTGTAGGCACCCGGACGGCCCGGGATTTCGCGCACCTCCACGCGCGCCTCACGCAGCGGGTATTTGGCCTTGCTGTCCGCGTTGGCATGCTCGTTGGTGTTGACGTAGTTCTTGATCCAGCGGTTCAGCCATCGCTCGCAATCGTCGGCTTCCATGAAGCTGCCGATCTTGTCGCGCGCCATGACCTTCAAATAGTGCGCGAAACGACTGGTCGCCATGATGTATGGCAGGCGCGCGGAGATGCGGGCGTTGGCGTTCGCTTCGGCACGGTCGTATTCCTTGGCCTTCTGGGCGGTCTGTGCCCCGAAGAATACTGCGAAGTCCTGATTCTTGTAGTGGCAGAGCGGCAGAAATCCCAGGTTCGACAGCTCGTACTCGCGCCGGTCGGTGATGCCGATCTCGGTCGGGCACTTCGCGTCGAGGTCGCCGTCGTCGGACTGGAAGATATGCTGCGGCAGATTCTCCACCCGTCCCCCACCTTCCGCGCCGCGTATCGCGGTGCAGAAACCGTGGCGGGCAAATGCTTCCGTCAGCCGGGTGCCCATCACGAAGGCGGCGTTCATCCAGCAGTACTGTTCATGGTCCATCGGCAGCGGTGCGCCGCCGGCGTCGATCGGTGATTCTTCATATTCAAACGCATCGATCGGCCTGGTGCGGGCGCCATACGGCAGGCGAGCGACAACGCGCGGCATCACCAGGGACACGAAGCGGCTGTCCTCGCTGTCCCGGAAGCTGCGCCACTTCACGTATTCGATCGTATCGAAGATCTTGGCGAGGTCGCGGGGGCGCGACAGCTCCGTCCACTGCTCGAACCCCATCATGGATGCGCCGGCCGCCGAGATGAACGGGGCGAACGCCGCGGCGCTGACGTTGGAGATCAACCGCAACGATTCGATATCGTCCGGATGGTTGGTCCACTCGTAGTCGCCGATCAGCGCGCCGTACGGTTCGCCGCCAGGGGTGCCGAACTCATTCTCGTAGATCTTCTTGAACAGCACGCTCTGGTCGAATTCGACGGCGCGGCTGAGATCACGGTGCAATTCACGCTTGCTCGCGTTCAGCAGGCGGATCTTCAGGTTCGTGCCGGTCTCGCTGTTCATCACGAGGTAATGCAGGCCCCGCCAGCTTCCCTCCAGCTTCAGGAACTTCGGATCGTGGATGATCTCATTGAGCTGGCTGGACAGCGCGCTGTCGATCATCGTGATCGCACGCTCGATGGTGCGCGGCAGATTTCGGTCGAAGGTGACGGTGCCGAGGTTGGCTTGCTCGACAAGCGCACGGACAAGATCGTGGACACGATCCGGTTCGGTCTGCCTGGTGGCGGCAACCACCTGATCCAGCAGGCTTTCGGTGGTGCCAGTTTCGCTGGCGGCGTCGCTGGCCGGTTCCGGGACGTATTCGCTGCCCGACATGGCTCAGCCCTCCTTGTCCATGCCAAGTTCCTGGGAAATCCTGTTCAGGTCTGCAGGATTCTTCAGTACGGTTTCCAGCAACCGCTCCAGTTCCTCGGAACGATCGGCCTTGCTCATCAGGTCGCGCAGCCGGTTGCGGGTCTCCAGCAGCGCCTTCAGCGACGGGACCTGATCCAGCACGCGGGCCGGCTCGAAGTCCTCGATGCCGTTGAAGCGAAGGTCGACGGGCATGGTGCCCCCATCGCCGCTGAGCTTGTTCTCGACCCGAAGCTTCAGTCCGGGCGTGAGCCGCTTCATCACGTCGTCAAAGTTGTCGCGGTCGATCTGGATGAACTTCCGCTCTGTCAGCGGACGCAGCGGCTGCGTTGGGTTGCCGGAGAAATCGCCCAGGACACCCACGACGAACGGCAACTCGCGCACGATCTGCGCACCCTCGGTCTCGACCTCATAGGTGATGTGCACGCGCGGCCGGCGCACGCGGCTGAGCTTGTCGTGAATGCTTGCGCTCATGAGAGTAACACTCCTTGGTAGATCTGCCTGGGGACCCTCAGGCGCATTATTCCGATCCCGGTCTGATGCCGAGGCTGCTGAGCAACGCTGTCCGCGGCGCCGCGTCCGGCATCATCTCCTTCAACAATTCCGGCAGTCCGAGACGTGCTCGGCGGACAGCCTCCTCCAGTGTGTAGCCCAGGGGTGAGTTCGGTTCGGCCGTGCGGAACAGCGTGGCAATCCGGACGATCTCCGTCAGCAACGTCTCCCGGTTGGGACCAGACCGGTCGGAACCAGAATTGCCTTGCGGGTCGGTAGTGGCGGCGACTGCCGGCTCCGGTTCGGTGCCCTGCACCGCCAGCTCCGCCGGAGGTGCCACGACGCCAGCATACCTTTCGGCAACGCGACGAAGTTTCTTCAGCAAATCGGATATCCGGCGGATGGATGGCGCATCCCGGCCGGCGGCATGGTCCAGCGCCGTTTCGAGCGCGTCCCAGTCGGCGATCGCCCGGACGCTTTGCTCCGCGACGATAGCGAGCATCGGGCGGCCGATCGACCGCGCCTCCGCTTCCAGTTCCGCGAACGGTTTGACACCCCCGGCAATGCGCTGCGCCTTGCGCGCCGCATCGGACAGGCTGTCAACATCCTCTGACTGCTCGAACTGCCAGAAACTCAACGGCGCGCCGTCATTCCTTTCAAACAATACGAGTTTGCGAAGCGGCTGCAGCAACGTGCCATTGCCACCCTCGCCATTCAGACCGGCGATCGGTGCGAGCCGATCCTCGGCGCCGTCCTCGCCAAGTCCAGGAAACAAGCCTTGATCCCAGAACGCCTCCACCAACCCACGCATCAACTGCGCGCCCGCACAGAGGCCGGGCAATCCATTGCTGCGCACCAGGCTCTCGGTCAGCCAGGCGGCGATTTCGATGTCCTTTGTGTTGCTGGTCAGCGCCGCGATGGCGAGTTCGCGCACCGTCATCCATTGGTGAAATCCGGTCTCCGTCGCCGCCGGATCAACGTCGGCGGAGCGTTCCTCCGCTCGTGCACCGGCCCGGGCGTCGCGCAGCCGAAAGTAGACGGACTGCGGCGTCACATCCAGGCGAAGATCGCGCCCGGTCGGCGTGTCTCCGTCGAACCGCCGCAGCAGATCGGCCATTACGGGGAGGTTTTCCTCAGATCGCATCAGTCTCTTTTGCCAAATGTGCGGCTCGGTTTGCCGCATCCGATTGCTCAGAAACCTATCTGGACCTTGATAGCTACAAGACGGTTTCAATGGCCGCGAGTTGTGTTACATCTGTAGTTGAACCGTTCTGGACAACGCCCTGGCTCGGCAATACGGTCCGCCGCCAACGCAGTCCGCACCTGGCAGGACGCGGGACGCAAGAGGAGCCGATGCCCAGCGTTGATCTGAAACTTCTGGTCGGCAGGCTGAACGACGTCTGCCGAAGAACGTTGGAGGCAGCGGCGGGACATACCCTGTCGCGGACTCATTACAATATCGAGACGGAACACTGGCTGTTGCAGTTGCTCGGGCAGCCGAAGTGCGACATCAGCCTGGTGCTGCAGCGCGTCGGCGTCGACCCGGGTCGCCTGCAGGCGGAACTCAACACTGCACTGGACCGCATGGCCACCGGCAATGGCCGCGCACCGAGCCTGGCGCCTGAACTGATCGCGACTGCAAAGGAAGCGTGGCTGTTCGCCTCCATGGTGTTCGATGACTCGCGCCTTCGGTCGGGCCACCTGCTCTGGGCCATGCTGGCCGATGAGATCGTGGGCGCCCGGCTTTGCGGCGTCGCACCGCAGCTACGCCAGATCGTTCCGGATGTGCTACGTCGCGACTTCGCCGACCTTACCTCGGGCAGTGCGGAAGCAGCGGTGGAGCGACCTGGTGAACCGATGGGCAAACCCACGGCTCCGGCGGCAGGGGGCGCACTTGATCGTTACACGGTCGACCTGACGGCGCAGGCCCGCGCCGGCGGGATCGATCCCATCCTGGGTCGAGACTACGAGATCCGCCAGGTCGTGGACATCCTGACGCGCCGGCGACAAAACAATCCGATCCTCACCGGTGA
>JAQGHW010000142.1 GCA_028291505.1 Rhodopila sp.
GAGGTCATTTATCAAGGATAATCTTATCATTTAATCGTTTCGATCTGCCTCATATTGTTTACGATTTATTAACTAGTGGCAGGTAAGACCCCGGCTCGCCGTTCGCTTCTCGTTCCCGAAGGTCGCATACCAAATGAACCTCTTTCCCGTCCTACATGCCACTGGCTTCAGCCCCTCCAAGCGTTTCACAGACTTCGTCTACGGCTACCAGGAAACCGAGAACGCAGGTGTAATTGCCGGTCGCGGCAACGCGCTTGAAAGTCCGGATGGACAGATGGCGCTGGCCGACGCGGTCGAGGATTACGCGCCGCAACTTCTTGAACTTGCCGACGCCATACGCGGAATTGTCGCCACAGGCGCCGGCGCGGTCCTCCTGCAGGGTCTCGGTTTCGAACGGGCCGCGGAGACCCAGGGCGAGGCAATGCGCGATACCCTGGTTCTGGCACTCACCTCCGCGATCGGCGAACCAACTGACCATTGCGCCGACAAGCGCGTTCTGTGGCCGGTAAAGCAACGCCCCGTCGCCGCCGGCAAGAAGGCAACGTTTTCCGAAGACCTTGGGGAAGCGCCGCTCCACACCGACTCGGCATTCGCGCGCGAACCTGAGCGCTACAACGCACTTTACGTTGTGCGGCGGTCGAACTGCGGCGGCGGCAAATCCGTTACAGTCAACGGTCCGCGCTTCCTGCGCGACTTCGCCCGGACGCCGCAGGGCAGCGATTGCATTCGTTTTATGCGCGAGACGGATTACGCATTCCGCGTTCCCGATGCTTTCTTCACCGGAGAGCGATTTATCATCAGCAGGATCCTCTCGGACGACCCGGTCATCCGCTTTCGTCACGACTGCATCGAGATGGGATTCGACCTGTGCCCGGGATTCGCTACTGAACAGCACCGATTCTACTACTCTCTGTTTCGGAAATCCGTTGAGGCGCACACTTCGCGCAGTGAATTCATGATGAGCGACGGGGACATGGTCGTCTTCGACAACACACGCCTGTTCCATGCGCGGACCCATTATCAGGATCCCGCGCGGCATCTGATCCGCGTTCGGATGCGCGAGCGCCAGGCGGTCGGGGCACTTCGTCTCGCCGCCTGACGCCAAGGGATTGCCCCGCGACTGACCTCGGAGGCGCCAAAAAGGCGCGCCCGACCGAGGATCATTAAAGGACCAGCGATCTTGTCCGCGACCATCTTCACCCGCACTTTCCCCCGGTACTTTCCGGTCAATCTTGTGGCCCTCGCGGCGACCCTCATCGTCGCATTCCTAGCGGAAATCCTGCAGCGCCCGGCGCTCTACGGCGTCATTGCCGCCGCCTTCGCCGGTGGTCTCGTACTAAGCCGGGAAAACTGGATTGGTCGCCGCAGCGGCAGGATCGCGCTTTTTCTGGCAGCCGGGGCGGTCTTTGCTACCGTCGCAGCGGGCGGCGATCTCATCCGCGTCGCGACCACGGCGGCGCGGATGTCGGACGTCATCATTCTCATCCTCTGCGTCGCGCTGATCCGTCCGGCCCTCGCCGAGTTAAAGCTGGACCACGCAATCGCCGCCATGGCCGCGCGGGCACCCCGACCGCTGCGTGGTTGCGCTGTCGTGCTAGGCGTCGTGATCTTTGGGCTGGGGCTCTCCTTCGGTGCCGTCAGCGTGTTTGGCGGTTCGTTGCGGGGCCGAACAAGCGATGATGCAGTGGCGGCCCGTGCTGCGATGCGAGGCCTTTCCCTTTCGATGCTCATCGGCCCGTCTACCGCTTCGGTGGCCGCCGTAATGGCAGCCTATCCGCAGGTCGGCTGGGGCGAGGCGCTGGTGATCGGGTTGCCGATCGCTTTTGCCGGTGTTCTGCTGGGGTCCTTCGGGGCCCGCCACCTGACGATCTCCGCGGCCCCGGCGTCGGGCGCCGAACTGGCCCGAGCCATCCTGGCGATCCTGGCCGTTCCGGCCGGCGCGGCGTCCCTGCACCTTGCTTTCAACGTCTCTATCACACTGGGGATTTCCGCGTCCGCAATTGGTGTCGCGATCCTCCTCCTGACGTGCGCGACACGCGGCTCCAACGCCTGGTCGCGGGCGCTGCTGCGTCTCGACGTTCAGATCGGTGAAGCCTGGGGTCAGGCGACCGCGGAGACCGCGCTGTTCCTCGCCTGCGGTCTCGTTCTGGGAGCGATGCGGGAGCCCACGTTGGCAGAGCCCGCGAGACTGTTCATCGCGGCCTTCCTTCCTACCGGCTTACCCGGTCTGCTTTTCCTGACGGTAGCTTTGCCGCTCATCACGACGCTCGGCCTCCATCCCATGGCGCTGTTCGCGATCCTTGGGCCGGTGGTGACGCCTTCATTCCTCAACCTCTCGGAACCGTGCGTCTTTCAGGCTTGGATCGTGGTGATAGGCCTTTCGATGGTTGTCTCACCAGCCTCCATTCTGACGATGACGACGGTGTCCGGATTCGGGGTGCCGGCCAACGCATTGTGCCTACGCGGCAACGGCCTTTATGCCCTGGGTCTCGCGATGATCGCGACATGCCTGTTATTTCTCTTGTCCTGATAATCCAGCAATTTACTAATTCTTATCTTTTTGCAGGCATGCTCGAAGCAGTCGGAGATCCAATGTATGCAACGCTTTCGAAACCTGCGAATTTCTCACCAATTGACAATTCTGACCATTGTCACGCTAATAGTTCTCTCGGCCAGCTTGTTCGTGGGTCTTCGCACCGTCGGCGCGTCGATGCTGGATGACCGCCGACAGCGGGTTACCCAGCTTATTCAGGTTGCGTCGCAAGTCGTCGAGAGCTGGCAGGCCCGCGAACGGACGGGCGCCCTCTCACGCGAAGATGCCCAGAAAGCCGCGCTCGACCAGCTTCGCGATATCCGGTTCGGCACAGGGCGAGACTACTTCTTCGTACAACGTTTCGACGGCGTGACGCTGCTGAATCCGAACCGTGAGCTGGAAGGGAAGAACCGCCTCGACGTAAAGGACTCGACCGGCAACTACTATCTGCGCGCCCAGATCGAGGCGGCGAAACGCGGCGGTGGCGTCGTGACGTACCAGTTCCCGCGACCCAACACGACGACGCCGCTACCGAAGCTGTCCTACGCACTCGGATTCGCTCCGTGGGAGTGGGCGATTTGCACTGGTATCTATATCGACGATATCGATGACGCCTATTATGCGATAGCCACCCGCTTTGGTGAGTTCGGGATCATCGCGATCGCCGTGCTGCTTGGTGTCTCCCTGACCATTGGCCGCGCCTTCGCCATCCCGCTTAGCCGGCTGACTGACGCGCTCGCCCGGTTGTCGGGTGGGAACCTGGACGTCGAAGTTCCCCACACAGAACTACGTAACGAGATCGGCGCCATCGCGAAAGCGGTCGGAGCGTTCCGTGAGGCGTTGCGCCGAGACCGTGAACTCGCCAGGACCCGTGCGATCGAAGCAGATGATCGAGAGATCAAGGTTGCCCGCATTGCGTCCCTGACGCGGCAGTTCGATACGGATATTGATGGAATTACCGCAAGTTTGGCCACGGCCTCCACTCAGATGCGTTCGAACGCCCAGCATCTGAGCCAGAACGCCGAAATCGTGCAGAACCGAGCAGCGTCGGTGCAAAAGGCAGCTGGAGAGGCCGCGTCGAACGTCGATGCCGTATCCGCATCCGTCAAGCAGATGGCGGTCTGCGTTTCCGAAATCGGCAGCGCGATGAGCGAAACGAGCCGCATTTCCCAGCAGGCGGTGTCCGGCGCCAATGCTGCGCGGGAGACCATGTTGGAACTTGTCGAGGCGGCGTCGAGGATCGGCAAGATCGTCAGCATCGTTGAGGGAATTGCCTCACAGACGAATCTGCTGGCGCTTAACGCGACGATCGAGGCTGCGCGCGCCGGTGAGGCCGGCAAAGGGTTCGCCGTCGTCGCTCATGAGGTAAAAGGGCTGGCAGGCAAGACGTCGGAAGCGACTGCCGAGATTGGCGGCCAGATTGCCGCGATTCAGGAACGTACGGCGACGGCGATGGCCGCGATCAATGGCATTGTCAGCACCATCCAGGCGATCGATGAGCGAACCCTCGGCATCGCGACCCAGGTGGAGCAACAGGGAGCGGGCGCGCAAGACATTGGCCGGGCATTATCGAGCGCTGCCAGCGGCACCGATGACGTACGCGGCAGCATCGCCGACGTTGCCACCACGGCCACCGAGACCAGCAGGAACGCGGCCGAACTTCTGTCAGCGGCCGACGGGCTTTCACGTAAGTCGGACGATCTCGGCGGTGCCGTGACCGGCTTCCTAAGCGCGCTGAAAGCCGCCTGACCGGCACAGCGCCCTCTCCTCAGCTTTTCGGTGGTGTAGTCGCTACCCCATGGCGTCCATACACCACCGCCGTCGTCAGCTGAGGCTTGAACGGCAACACATTCTGGTCTAAACGTTATGTTATAACATTTTGGGATGACACGATGCACCGACGCTCTCTTCTCGCGAGGGTGGGTCTCGCGACGGT
>JAQGHW010000065.1 GCA_028291505.1 Rhodopila sp.
CCTCCGACGAAGGCTCCTATTACACCGGCGCGTCGTTCAATATGAATGGCGGCGACGTGATGGTCTAGGTCGGATTGTCGTTGAACAAGTTTCATTCGGTGTCACCCGCGTCCCAGTGTCGTCGAAACTCCGGATGTGATTCGATGCGATGGACAAACAACGACTGCTGCGCAACGGCCCATCCCGGATGGATGAGTGGATGAGCACATCGTCCACGGTAGCCACCCCCTCGTGGATCGGCACGGCGCTGCGCATCGCCTCTGCCCGTCCGAGTTTCGCGGCCGGCTACATCATCGTGTTCGTTGCGGTCCTGGCGGGTGCACTGGCACCTCTTGTCGCACCGTATAACCCGATCGAAGCCGATCCCTCCCAGTTTCTGCAACCCCCCAACCGACTCCATTGGCTCGGGACCGACGCCGTGGGCATGGATATATTCTCCAGGGTGCTGTATGGCCCGCGTATAGACATCACGATCGCCGTCCTCGGAACCATGGTCTCCGCCACGGTCGGTTGTCTGGTCGGCGCGTGGGTCGGCTACTTCAGCCGAGCGGGAAATTTTCGGTCGCGGATTGCTTTTCTGATCATGCGCCTGGCCGATGTGCTGCAGGCGTTCCCGGTTTTCGTCTTTGCCATCGCGCTGGTTGCAAGCCTGGGCCAGAGCATTCAGACTGTGGTGTTCGCGATTGCTTTCGTGAACATTCCGATCTACCTGCGCCTGATGCGGTCGCAAGTAATGGCAATACGCGAGATGCGCTATGTCGAAGCGTCCCTCGTCGCCGGGATGTCAGACATGCAAACGATCCTTCGCCATGTCATTCCGAATGCGATGGGACCGGCCCTGGCGCAGCTCTCCGTCAACGTCGGCTGGTCGATCTTGCTGACGGCGGGGCTGAGCTTCGTCGGAGCCGGTGTTCGTGCACCCAGTCCGGAGTGGGGCAGCATGATCGCCACCGGATTCCAGAACGTCGTGACAGGTGAATGGTGGCCATCGGTGTTTCCCGGACTTGCCCTGGCAATCACCGTGTTCGGCTTTTCGCTGGTCGGAAACAGCGTCGAGGTCTTCGGTGACCCGGTGAAAATTCGCCGCCTGATCCGGGATGTCACGTTACGAGAGCGTACCCGCGCCGCCAGGCGCCGGGCATGACGCGAATCATCTCGTTCCTTGGGCAACGCCTGTTGTTCATCGTGCCGCAGCTCTTCGGCATCCTGCTGGTCAGCTTCTTCCTCATCAAATCGATTCCCGGCGATCCGGCTGTCCTGATGCTCGGCCCGATGGCATCGACCGACGCAGTCGTATCATTGCGTACCAAGCTCGGTCTTGATCACGCCCTTCCCATTCAGTTCTGGCACTTTCTCGTCAACCTGGTGCATGGGGATCTGGGGACATCCTGGCAAACCACGCGACCTGTTCTGGAAGATCTGCTGCAACGCTTTCCCGCGACACTCGAACTGGTCACGCTTGGGCTGCTGGGGGCCATCATCATCGGCGTGCCGCTGGGCGTCGCATCCGCCTTCGACGAGAAGGGAATCCTGGGACGCGTCGCCGGGGTCTACGGCCTTACGGCCGGCTCACTGCCGGACTTCTGGCTGGCCCTGGTGCTGATCTTCGTTTTCTATACGATTCTTCAGATCGTGCCGGCGCCGCTGGGTCGTCTTGACTTCGCAATACTGCCGCCGCCGACAATCAGCGGCTTCCTGATATTCGACAGTATCGCCGCCGGCGATTGGGCCGCCCTGGGGTCGGCGTTGACCCATCTCTGCCTGCCGGTGCTGACCCTGAGCCTGATCAATGCGGGCCCGATCCTGAAGATGACGCAATCCACTATGGACAGGATGCTGCAATCCGATTTCAGTCGCTACGAGGTGCTGTCCGGCCTACCGCATCGGATGGTCGTTCGCCACGCGTTGCGGAATTCGTTGCCTTCCATCGTCACGATCATCAGCGTGCTTTACGGCTACCTGCTGGGCGGGGCAGTCCTGGTGGAGATCGTCTTCAGTTGGGGCGGCGCCGGGCAATATGCGGTTCAGGGCGTGCTCAATTCCGACATCTATCCCGTCCTGGGCTTTGTCCTGTTCTCGGCGATATTCTCGCTCATCGTCTATTTGATCGTCGACATCGTCTACGTCGCGATCGACCCGCGGATCGGACGCTGACGTGCTGAAGCTGAGCGACCGCGTTCAGGCAACCGCCGCATCGAGCGACGCCAGGCCGACCTTCGATATACGCGGACTGACCGTCGAGTTTCCCGCCATCACAGGCGTTCCGACTGTCGCGATCAGGAACCTGGATCTGCGGATCGAACGCGGTGAAATCTTTGGTCTCGTCGGCGAGTCGGGAGCGGGCAAGACAACACTGGCGCGCAGCCTGCTTCGCCTGCCGCCCGAGCCGGGTCGTATCGCGGGCGGAGAATTGCTCTTCGAAGGCCAGGACATCATGTCACTGACCGAGGTTGAGCTGCAGCGGACGCGCGGCCGCGACATCTCCATGATCGTTCCGAATCCGCGCAGTGAGCTGAACCCGCTGCTGACCGTGGGTGAGCAGATCGCCAACGTCGCACAGGTGCACCTGCGTGTTTCGCGGCGCGAGGCACGAGGCCTTGCGCTGGACATCCTGCGCGCCGTGCAGATCCCCGATCCAGAGCGACGGATGACGGCGTTTCCGCATGAAATGAGCGGCGGGATGGCGCAGCGGATCGTCATCGCGATCGCCCTGATTTGCTCGCCGAAGTTCATCGTATCCGATGATGCGACCAGCGGCCTCGATGTCACCGTGCAGGCACAGATCCTGGAGTTGCTGCGCCGGCTGGCACAAGACCGCGGCAGCGCGATGTTGTTCATTACGCGGGACATCGGCATCACCGCGCACTTCTGCGACCGTGTGGCGGTGATCTACAACGGCGAGATCATGGAGCTCGCTGGCCGCGAAGACTTCTTCTTCCGCCCTGCGCACCCCTATACGATCATGCTGATGGCGGCGTTTTCGTATAATCAGTCACTCCGCCGGCTGTGGGCCCGTCCCGAACCGCTGCCGGGGGCCAAGGTGCACGACAGTGCGTGCCCCTATACCTTGCGTTGCCCGCTTGCTCAGGAGCGCTGCCGTATCGACCGTCCGGCACTGCGTGAAATCGCGCCTGGACACTATGCAAGCTGTCATTTCCCGGTGCGCCGCTGATGGCGCTTCTCGAAGTTAGTCAACTCGTTAAGCAATTCGCGCTTCCCGGATCGCGTAACGTCGTCCAGGCGGTCAATGGAATTTCGTTTGATCTCGAGCCCGGGGAAACCCTGGGAATCGTCGGCGAAAGCGGTTCCGGGAAGACAACGGTCGGGCGCTGCATCCTAGGCCTGACTCACATCACGAGTGGCAGCATCCGTTTCAACGGTTCCGACCTGCTAATGACACGAAGGCGGAGCCCGGCCTTACTGCGCGGCCAGATCCAGATCGTGTTTCAGGAACCGGCCGATGCACTCGATCCCAGAATGCGGATCGGATCCTGCATCGCGGAGCCTCTGGTCGCCCTGGGCGTCGCACCCCAAGAACGATCGGATCGAATTAAGGAGGCGCTTGATCTGGTCGGACTCGCGCCGCGCACATCGCACCTCTACCCTGCCGAACTCA
>JAQGHW010000186.1 GCA_028291505.1 Rhodopila sp.
ATCACCGCGACCTCCGCGATGAACCCCGACACTTTCGGCGCGATTACGGAAATATCGCCGCCGACATAGGCATCGTCGGTGCTCTCGATAAAACGCCCGACAGTCCAGTAGTCATGGCCATACCGGACAGCGCCGGCACCGATCAGCAACGCCGCGCCGGCGATCGCCGCCTGCTTCACGCCGAGGCGCTTCGGGCGCACCCGGACATCCGGCGCCCGTTCCATTACTGTCGTAGTCATGACTGTCTCCTGCGCGCATCGTCAAGCGTTGGCCGGGGGATGGGCCGCAGGACCGCCTGGTCCAGCCGCTTGCCGCTCTTGCCGTCGACCATCACCGGGTCGGCATGCAGCCCGGTGGCGGGGTCGACCAGCGCCACTTCCTGTCCGAACGGCATGAAATGCCTGTTGCCCCAGGCGAGCATCGCCCACAGCACCGGCTGGAAATCCCGACCGACCGGCGTCAGCACATACTCGTCGCGCGGCGGCCGCTGGTTGTAGCGGATTTTTTCCAGCAACCCGGCTTCGACCAGTCCGCGCAGCCGCCGCGACAGGATATTCGGCGCGATCCCGAGGCTCTTCTGGAACTGGTCAAAGCGCGTCAGACCGCGGAACGCGTCTCGCAGGATCAGGATGTTCCACCACTCGCCGACCCGGTCGAGGGCGCGAGCGATAGGGCAGGGCAGGGTGTCGAGCCGGGTGTGCTGCATGGCGTAACTTTCGATATGAAAGCTACGTAATGCAGTAGATTGCATCATGCAAGCCCTAATCGACCGACGCCATCATTGGTGCATGGGTTAGATCCCGATCGGCGCCCGTGCTCGGCGTCCGGTCTCGATCCTAATTCGCAAGCTGCTCGCGAATCGCCAACAATTCACGCTGGCGCTCTTCGCTTGACACCGGATAGGACATCTTCAGTTTTTCTAGCGTATCGACGATGATTTCCGATACGATCAACCGGGCGTTCGGCTTGTCGTCAGCGGGGACGACGTACCAAGGTGCTCCGCCGGTGCTCGTCGCGCTCAGGCATTTTTCGTAGGCCTTCATATATTGCGGCCAGAACGCACGCTCCTCGATATCCGCCTGGCTGAACTTCCAGTTCTTCGCCGGGTCATCGATCCGCTCCAAAAAGCGCCGCCGCTGCTCCTCCTTCGACAGATGCAGGAAAAACTTGACGATCCGGGTTCCGTTATCGTGCAGGTGGCGTTCCAGATGCCGCATGGAACGATACCGGCTGTGCCAGACCGCGTTGAGGTCGTGCGGCAGATCCGCCAATCCCTCGCTGCGCAGGATGTCCGGATGAACGCGAACGACCAGCACCTCTTCATAGTACGACCGGTTGAAGATGCCGATGCGCCCCCGCTCCGGCAGATCGCGCGTCGTCCGCCACAGAAAGTCATGCTGCAGCTCAGTTGCGCTGGGATGCTTGAAGCTGAACACCTGGCACCCTTGCGGATTGACCCCCGACATAACGTGTTTGATCGCGCTATCTTTTCCCGCCGCATCCATCGCCTGGAAGATCAGCAGGATGGCATGGCGGCTGGACGCGTACAGAAGCTGCTGCTGCTTGCTCAGTCGCGCGACATGATCCTCCAGCATCTTGTGATAATGCTCTTTCGACTTGTAGAATTTCGCCATCTCCGTCGGCCATTTGTCGAGATCGACCTCGACGCCTTCCCGAACCCGAAAATCCTTGGGATCAATTTTCATAGCCTGTCCTCTCGCCGGCGCCTCCGCCGGATGTTGACCGTCGACGATAACCGTGCCGGCTGCATCCCGATCATTTGCAGACGAATGATCTGCCGGTTATACTCATGAATTGATGCGACATTCGGACCTCCACGATAAGCCCTCGTCCAACCCCGCCCAAGTGCTTGATGGTCATGTGGCTGCGCTTGATGGTTACGTGGTCGAGCATCAGGTCGGGTTCCTGATGCGCCGAGCCAACCAGCGCCACACGGCGATTTTTCAGGACGGCATGGCCGCCATCGAATTGACCCCGACCCAGTTCACCGCCCTCGTCAAGGTCGTGGAACTCGGCCAGGTCACGCAGAACCACCTCGGGCGCCTTGCTGCCATGGACCCGGCAACGATCCAGGGCGTCGTGCGCCGTCTGGTGGATCGCGACCTGGTGTCGAGAACCGCCGATCCGCTCGACCGGCGCGCGATCGTGCTGGCACCGACGCAGGCGGGAACCGCCCTGACGGCGCAGGCCGTCGTCGCCGCCCGCCGCATCACCGACGCCACGCTCGACCCGCTGACCCCGGAGGAGCGTCGCCAGCTGCTGTCCCTACTGCACAAACTTTGCTGACCCGTTTCACTACAAAGAAATGAAAGGAAACCCTTCATGGCACTCGCGGCGGGACCGGAGCGGCAAATCGGCAAACTCGTGGTCACCAACATCGGGCTGCTGCTGTCCGGCGCGCTGGAGGCACCCATCCTGGATGCCGACACGATCGTTGCGGAGGCCGGGCGGATCAGCGCTGTCGGCAAACGCATCGATTGCGACACCGGCGACGCCCGCGTGACCATCGACGCCCACGGCTGCGCCGTCTCGCCAGGCCTGATCGACAGCCACGTGCATCCCGTATTCGGCGACTGGACCCCACGCCAGGGCCAGTTCGGCTGGATCGATTCGTTCCTCCACGGCGGCGTCACCACCATGGTCTCGGCCGGCGAGGTGCATCTCCCCGGCCGCCCAAGGGACATCGTCGGCGTCAAGGCCCTCGCCATCACCGCCCAACGCGCCTACGAGAATTTCCGTCCCGGCGGCGTAAAGGTCCACGCCGGCGCCCCGGTGATCGAGCAAGGCATGGTCGAAAGCGATTTCATCGAACTCGCCCAGGCCGGCGTCCGCCTGCTTGGTGAAGTCGGCCTGGGCAGCGTAAAAGCCGGCTATGAGGCAAAGGAAATGGTCGCGTGGGCCCGCAAGGCCGGCATCCAGAGCACCATCCACACCGGCGGGCCGTCGGTCCCCGGGTCCGGCTATATCGATGCCGATACGGTGCTGGAGGCCGACGCAGACATCATCGGCCACATCAACGGCGGCCACACCGCGCTGCCGCTGTCGCAGATTCGTTGCTTGTGCGAAGGCTGTGCGCGCGGCATCGAGATCGTGCACAACGGCAACGAACTAGCCGGCCTGACCGCGCTTCGCTACGCAAAAGAACTGGGCCAGCTGAACCGCGTCATCCTTGGCACCGACAGCCCCGCCGGATCGGGTGTCCAGCCGCTGGGTATCCTGCGCATGATCGCGCTGCTGTCCTCGATCGGCGACACCCCAGCCGAGACACTGTTCTGCTGCGCCACCGGCAACACCGCGCGAATGCGGGACCTGGACTGCGGCATCATCGAGCAGGGCAGGGCGGCCGACCTGGTGTTCATGGACCGGGCCCAGCATTCCGCGGGAACAGACCTGCTGGACAGCGTTCGCAAGGGCGATCTGCCCGGCATAGGCATGGTGATAATCGACGGCATCGTCCGCTGCACCCGCAGCCGGAACACGCCCCCAGCCGAACGGGTGCCCGAACTGGTCGGGTAAGGTCAAATCAACGAAAACGAAAGCACGGCTTAAGGCAAGGCTGGTCCGAATCGCCGCCAACGTGGCTGTACGCATTCCGGCCCCGAACGCGTAATGCGCCCAACGGGCAAAGGAATTCCGCTATCGAATAGACGTCGCTTTATAAGAAACGAAATCTTCTCTACGAGTTCTGCGCCCCGCTCTGCGCCAATAAGCCCAAGCCTCAAACAACGACGGACCGATCAATCGAACCACGATCAACCACCAT
>JAQGHW010000682.1 GCA_028291505.1 Rhodopila sp.
CTGCGGGTCGAGGAATATTCGCTGGTGCCCGACAGCGGTGGCGCGGGGCGCTGGCGCGGCGGGCTGGCGGCGCGGCGGACCTGGCGGATCCTACAACATGACTCGCAATGCACCAGTTGCTGCGAGCGCACCGTGACGGCGCCGCCCGGGCTGGCTGGTGGCTACGCGGGCGCGCCTGCCCTCACCCGCATGCGGTTGCCCGATGGATCGACCCGGCCTGTCCCCTCCAAAGGGGCTTTTATCGCGCCGCGCGACTCGCTGGTCATGCTCGACGTGCCCGGCTCCGGCGGCTTTGGGCCACCCGGGGAGCGTGATCGCGCTCGGCTTCGGCGTGACCTGGTCGACGGCTATGTGACCGCGGAGGCGGTGGAGCGCGACTACGGCGTCAGCGCGGCACGACTTCTGCAAGACGACCCACGAGACAAGTCTGAAGCCTGACCGCTGCCCGATGTGTTTAATCGCAGACCCGGAAGGAGACAACGCTTTGGCCATCGTTCGAGGAGCCGGCCGGGTCGCGGCCGTTCTGGCCATCGTGGCATTGGCCTTCGGCACGGCCCCCTGTGGCACAGCCCGGGCGCAGACCCGCGAGGAAACCTTGCGGGCGGTGTCCGGCAGCACGATCAACAGCCTCGATCCGACGTTGCTGAACGCCACGCGCGAATCCATCGCCCTCGGGATGAACACCTACGACCGGCTGGTGACATTCAAGCGGAAAACCGTGGACGGCCACCTGGTGTTCGACCTCGCCCATCTGCGTGGCGAGCTGGCGGAGAGCTTCACCGTCAGCCCCGACGGCCTGGTCATCAGCTTCAAACTGCGGCCGGACGCCACATTCCACGACGGCACGCCGGTGACCGTCGAGGACGTGAAATGGTCGCTGGACCGCGCTGTCCTGGCGAAATCCGGCGCGGCGCCGCAGTTGTCGACCGGGTCGCTCACCAGGCCCGAGCAATTCACCGTTGTCGACGAGCACACGTTCCACGTGACGCTGGAGAAGGCCGATCAGCTGGCCCTCGGCAACCTGGCCACGCCGTTCGCGCGGATCATCAACAGCAAGCTCGCCAAGGCGCACGCGACGGCGGACGATCCCTGGGCGGACGAGTGGCTCAAGAGTAACGAGGCGGGCGGCGGCGCTTACACTGTCGACCGCTTCGTTCCCGGTGAGCAGCTTGTGATGAAGCGCAATAATACCTGGAAAAGCGGCGAGGATGGTAAGCTGCCGTACTTCAAGCGCGTTATCGTCCAGGTGGTGCCGGAGGCGGCAACCCGAGCCAGCATCGTCGAACGGGGCGATGCGGATATCTCGATCGACCTGCAGCCGACCGACGTCATCGCGCTGGAGCAGCGCGGCAAGGTCAAGGTGGTTTCCAACCCGCAACTCAATGCGTTTTCGTTCTTTGCCTTCAACGGCAAGCGGCCGCCGTTCGACAAGGTGAAGGTGCGCCAGGCGATTGCCGCCGCGCTGCCCTATGACGGGATGTTCAAGGCTGCGCTGTATGGCCGCGGCAGGGCGCTGTTCGGTGCGGCCTGGACGGATGAGCCGCCGGACGCCAGCTTCCCGCAACCGATGTCGATCCATACCGATCCGGTGCTGGCGAAGCAGCTGCTGGCCGAGGCGGGTTTCCCGAACGGCTTCAAGACCACGCTGATCTTCAGCGTCGGCAACGCCGCGATTGCCGAACCGGTGGCGGCCTTGACCAAGGAAGCCCTTGCCGCCATCGGCGTGGAGGTGGAAATCCGCAAGCTGCCGGACTCGCAATTCGCGTCCGTTGCCACCGACAAGACATTCGACATGATGACGGACGGGTCCGCCGCCTACTTGCCGTCGACGGATTACTTCTTCCGCATCTTCTTCCAGGGCCCAACGCGCTGGAATTTCGGCAGCTGGGACAACCCGGAGATCGCGACCCTGACGCAGCAGGCGCGATTTGAGCCTGATATGAGCGTCTACGCCAAGCTGGCCAAACGCATGATCGTGCTGGCCGAGCAACAGGTGCCGCTGGTGATGCTGTGGCAGCCGAACCAGGAAGCGGTGATGGCCAGGAATATCGATGGTTTCACCTATTGGTTCCATCGCCAGATCGATTATCGAGACCTGTACCGCCAGTAACCGAGAGTGACCATGACCCTCAATTCAGTCCAGGCGCGTGACATCGCCTATGTCGTGCATCAGCAGACCAACCTGAGCGACTACGCCGAAAGCGGCGGCCCGGTGATGGTAAAGGGAGACGGCATCTACGTGATCGACGACGCCGGCAACCGCTACCTGGAAGCGATGGCCGCGATGTGGTGCTCCTCGCTCGGTTTCAGTGAGAAACGACTTGCCGAGGCTGCTTACAAGCAGATGCTGGAGATGCCGTACTACCACATGTTCAACAAGAGCCACCTGCCGGGGATCGACCTGGCGGAAAAACTGATCCAGATCGCACCACGCTCCCCAAGTCACGAACCCCTTTCCAAAGTACTGTTTCAGTGCTCGGGGTCCGAGGCCAACGACACGGCAATCAAGCTGATCTGGTACTACTTCAACGCCATCGGCAAACCGATGAAGAAGAAAATCATCGGGCGGGAGCGCGGCTATCACGGCAACACCGTCGCCACCGTCAGTCTTTCGGGACAGCCGCATATGCACGCGGATTTCGATCCGCTGTCGACGGTGTTCCGCCACACCGCCAATCCGCATTACTACCGGTATCATCGCGACGGCGAGACGGAACAGGATTTCGCCGCGCGTATGGCGGAAGAGCTGGAGGCGCTTATCCTGGCCGAAGGACCGGATACTGTCGCGGCGTTCTTCGCCGAACCGGTGCAGGGCGGCGGCGGGGCGATCACACCGCCGGCCACATACTTCGAGCGCGTGCAGCAGGTGCTGCGCAAATACGATATCCTGTTCGTCGTCGATGAAGTCATCTGCGGTTTTGGCCGCACCGGCAACATGTGGGGCAGCCAGACCTACGACCTGCAACCCGATATGCTGACATGCGCCAAAGCGCTGTCCGCCTCGTATCAGCCAATCTCGGCACTGCTCATCAGCCAGACGATCTTCGATGCCATGCTTGCCCAAAGCCGCAAGCTCGGCTCCTTCGCCCACGGCTTCACTTATGCGGGGCATCCGGTGGCCTGCGCCGTCGCGCTGGAAACACTGCGTATCTACGAAGATGACCACATCGTGGACCATGTGCGGACCGTCGCACCAGGTTTCCTGCGCGGGCTGGAAGCATTCCGCGAACACCAGCTGGTCGGCGATATTCGTGGCGTCGGCCTGATCGCCGGCGTCGAACTGATGGCCGACCGGCAGCGGCGCGTGCCATTCGATCCGGCGCTGAAGATGGGCCAGCGCGTTGCCGACGCGTGCCAGCAGCACGGCCTGATCGTGCGCGCCATCGGCGACCGCATCGCGTTCACCCCGCCGCTGATCATCACCGAGGCGGAGATCGACGACATGTGCGGTCGCTTTGGCCGTGGGCTCGATGCCGTCGCCGCCTCGATCAACGGCTCCGCAGGCTGACGCTGCGCCTCGCCTGCTCGCAGACCCATTCGCGGAACCATGCGACGGCTGTCCGGTCCTGGGAACGGCGGTTGGTGAGGACGTAGTAGCCGTCGGTCAGGTCGAGCTCGCCCTGAAACGGCCGGACCAGGCGGTTGGACAGCAGGTCATGTTCGGCAAGCAGATAGCTGGACAGGCATATTCCCTGGCCGTGCATCGCGGCCTGCAGCATCAGGGTCGCGTCGCTGAAATAGTGGACATCGTGGAATGTGATGCTGCCATGGCCGGCCGCCGCCAGCCAGTCCGTCCAGGTGTTGCCCTGAGCCGTGACGTGCAACTGCGTTACGTTGCGCAGCGCCGGCAGGTCCTGCAGGCCGCGCAGCTGGTACCGCTCGCGGAATTCGGGAGAGCAGACGGGAGAGACCGAATCCCTGACGAGGCGGGTGGCACGCGCGCC
>JAQGHW010000209.1 GCA_028291505.1 Rhodopila sp.
AGGCGTTTAACGAGAAACGTGGCGTATGCCGCGACTACGCCCATCTCGGCGTCGCGCTGTGCCGCGCGATGAACATCCCCGCACGCTATTGCACAGGCTATCTCAGCGACATCAACGTGCCGCCGCCCCACTCGCTGATGGATTTCGCCGGGTGGTTCGAGGCCTATCTGGACGGCGCATGGCACACCTTCGATCCGCGCAACAACAAACGCCTGTTCGGGCGTATCCTGATCGCCCGCGGCCGCGATGCGGTCGACGTCCCGATCAGCAACGCCTTCGGCCCGAACACGTTGGTCAGCTTCAAGGTGTGGACGGATGAGGTAGTGCCGGCGAAGGGGTAACACCTACTGCCGGAGTTCGAAGATCCGCCGCTCCGCCTCCTCACGCGACATCTCCAAAGCCTGCAGGGCGATGTCGCGTGAAAAGCCCGCTCGGGCCAGCAATCCCAGTTCCTTCCTGCGCGCGTCGGCGTCGGCCTCGCTCCGCCGATAGGCCCCGATCCGTCGTTTGCGCACCAGCACCACTGCCGCTGCCAGTTCGGTCTCCGCATCGCTGACCGAAGCCGCTCGCGCCAAATCCGGAGCCACGCCCTTGGCGATCAGCCGAACCTGCACCGCGCGGCTGGACTGCCCGCCACGAACCAGGCTCTTCGCCCTGGTCTCCGCGAACGCGGTATCACTGATCGCCTCCGCCTTGACCAAACGTTCGATGATCCCATCGATCGCCCCCCGCGCGGCTGCGATCACCGGAGCGGCCACCTCGGCATCGGCCTGCAAGCGTGCCCACCGGTCCACCTGCCGTATCAGCACACGGCGCAGCCCACTTTCCGTCGCCGCGTATCGGGCAAGGTAGCTGAGCGCCGCCTGATAAAGGCTGCCTTCGTCGGGGGGCGCGGACGCAGTATCGTTAGCCATGGACCAACGATGCGGCATCGTGGAGCAAATGCCACCATGCCAGACGAGCAACAGTGTGGCAATTCCATCACAACAACCGGAGGGTTTACGTGCAGCGGAGGGTGCGTGCCAGGGCGACCGGAGATCGCAGCACTACGAAATCCGTACCATCATTGTAACGGCCGTGCGGCGAAAAGAAAATAATCAATCGGACACGGAGTTACACGGTGTTCGCACGGAGTTACACCGAGCAGAGATTATGTCTCATCCGTGGATCAGGGTGTTCGTCATCTACCCGGCAGGCGCAGCTTCATGCAAATCTACAAATCGCTGTAAAATCATGCTACTCCTGAAACTCCGTGCGAACACCGTGTAACTCTGTGTCCGATTGATTACTTGCTCGCTCGCTAAAGATGCAAACAAGCCGTCCGAACCGACGAGCGGGTTTGGGCGCCCCCAACAGGTAGCGCCACCCAAGCCATGACGTTCCATCGGTTAAGCCACGCAACCTCCCGATCCCACTTCTCGCTCGTCCTCGAAACCGTCGTTTGACACCGCCAAGGCCATCGCCAATGATCGTTGTTTCTCTCGGACCTGCCCCGAAAGGTCGCGGGCAGGTGATCCGTTGGGAAGGCCGAAACCAAGGGTCGAGCCCCGATGATATCCGCTCTGCTACCGAACTACGCCCGTGCCGACCTCGCATTCGAGCGGGGCGAGGGTGCCTGGCTGTGGACGGTGGACGGGCGACGATTGCTGGATTTCGGCTCAGGCATCGCCACCGCCAGCCTGGGTCATGGCCATCCGCACCTCGTGAAGGCGATTGCCGAACAGGCCGCCAAGGTGATGCACACCTCCAACCTCTACCGCATCCCGCAGGCTGAAAAGCTGGCCCAACGACTGGTCGACGCAACCTTCGCGGACAGCGTGTTCTTCTGCAACTCGGGCGCCGAGGCGAACGAGGGCATGATCAAGATGATGCGCCGAGCCATGTCGGACGCCGGCAAGCCCGAACGCTTCCGGTTTATCTGTTTTGAGGGCGCCTTCCACGGCCGCACCCTCGCCACGCTCGCCGCCACCGGCAACCCCCACTACATGGAGGGTTTCGGCCCGGTAGTGGAAGGTTTCGACCACGTCCCGTTCAACAACATGAACGCGGTGCGTGACGCGATCGGCCCCGGCACCTGCGGCATCATCGTCGAGCCGATCCAGGGCGAGGGCGGTGTGCGTCCCGCCGACATGCAGTTCCTGCGCGATCTGCGTGCGGTCTGCGACGAGTACGGCATCATCCTCGGCATGGATGAAGTGCAGTCCGGCATGGGCCGCACCGGCAAGCTGTTCGCGCACGAGTGGTCCGGCATCACCCCCGATGTGATGTCCTCCGCCAAGGGCATCGGCGGCGGCTTCCCATTGGGCGCCGTCCTGGCGAAGGAAAAGTTCGCCAAGGCGCTGATCCCCGGCACCCACGGCACGACTTACGGCGGCAATCCATTGGCCTGCGCCGCGGGCAACGCCGTGCTCGACGTGATACTGGCGCCCGGCTTCCTCGAAGACGTGGAGCGCAAGGGCCGCAAGCTGCGCGGCGAACTGGATAAGATCGCCCGCGATTTCCCCACGGTCTTCGTGGACGCAAGAGGCCTCGGCCTCCTGCTCGGACTGAAATGCGCCATCCCAGTGGCTCAGGTCCAGCCGGCCTGTGTAGCCGAGGGACTGATGGCGATCACCGCCGGCGACAACGTGCTGCGTCTGGCACCGCCGCTGGTGGTGACCGACAGCGATATCGACCAGGCAATCGTCATGTTGCGGAACGCGGCGACCAAGGTGGCGGCAAACACCAAGGCAGCGGCCCAATGAGTGGCACTGCCCGCCGCAGGTCCGACGTGCGAGGCCGCTCATCCGACAAGCCCACGGGTCCGCGACACTTCCTCGACCTGCGCGACTTCGATCCGCCAACCTTGCGCCAGATGCTTGACGTCGCGTCCGGCTTCAAGCGGGCAGGGGGCGTGTCGTCGCGTCCCCTGGCCGGCAAGACCCTGGCGCTGATTTTCGAAAAACCCTCCACCCGCACCCGCGTCTCGTTCGAGGTCGGAATGCGCCAGCTCGGCGGTGAGGTCATCGTCCTGACCGGCAAGGAGACCCAACTCGGGCGCGGCGAGACCGTAGCCGACACCGCGCGGGTTCTATCCCGCTACGTCGACGCCATCATGCTGCGCACGGACAACGTAGCGAAATTGCTGGAAATGGCGGAATACGCCACCGTGCCGGTGATCAACGGCCTGACCGAGGCGTCCCACCCCTGCC
>JAQGHW010000250.1 GCA_028291505.1 Rhodopila sp.
GATAGCGCCTGATTCCGCGCTGTATTGTATCAATCGACCGGTCTTCAACGCTTGCAGTCGCGTCACCGCGGGTCCGTCCAGGATCTCACCTTCTGCCACCATGTCAATCATCTGCCCGCCGGCCATACCCCGTGCACCTGCCGCGGCACCCAGCGCCATGACCAGTTCGCAGCGCGCCTGAGGATCGGAATGGGTGTCGGGTTCCCCGAGGATTTCGAATGCCCGGCATTGGAGTGCGTCGCCGGCGAGGATCGCGGTCGCCTCATCGAACTCCTTGTGGGTGCTTGGTTTGCCCCGCCGCAGGTCGTCGTCGTCCATCGCGGGCAGGTCGTCATGCACCAGGGAGTAGGCGTGCAGCATCTCCACCGAGGCGGCGACTCGGGCGGCGCAGGTTTCGTTCACACCGAAAAGTGCCGCACTTTCCATTACCAGGAAGGCGCGTAGTCGCTTGCCGCCGCCCAGGGTGGCATAACGCATTGCCTCCGCCAGTCGGCCTTCCGCGCCCTCGACCGGGGGAAGCAGCACGTCCAGTGCCTGCTCCACCGTGGTCGCGGCGCGTGCCATTTCTTGTGGGAGATTGATCGGGGCAGTGAAACTATCGGACGCCACACGCAGCCTCAGGGATCAGCGACCCCGCAGAATCGGAGCCAATTCTCCTGCGGATAACACGTCGCAAGACGTTGCGCATGGTGACCCCTGCGCGATCCTCGCGGCTGTTGCCGATTTGCCACGCCTGGGGAGGTTCAAAATCCCCGCGCGGCGCATATGTCGAATACAATGACCGATCGGGCATGGCAGAGTTGGCAGGCAATCCCACGTACGCTTGGCCCACGTGCGGTTGGCCAATTCCTGGTATGATCAATCCTTCGATATCCGCGCGGCGTTGCGGCGAAACGTGCGACCTGCCATATCCTGATCCGGCCAATCCTGTCTGGCCAGGTCCGGTATCACCTCGGAGACTGTCTGCATGATTCGCGTCGTCCTCGCCCAACCCCGCGGCTTCTGCGCCGGTGTGGAGCGGGCTATCGAGATCGTCGAACGCGCGTTGAAGAAATATGGTCCTCCGATCTATGTGCGTCACGAAATCGTGCATAACCGCCATGTCGTGGAGGATCTGCGGACGCGCGGGGCAGTGTTCGTCGACGAACTTGACGAAATCCCACCCGGCTCGATGACGGTATTCTCCGCCCACGGGGTGGCGAAGCGGGTGGAGCAGGCGGCCTCCGAACGGGGATTGCCGGTGATCGATGCGACCTGCCCGCTGGTTGCGAAGGTGCATAACGAAGGCCGCCGGTATGCGCGCCAGGATCGCGAGATCGTGCTGGTCGGACATGCCGGCCATGCGGAGGTTGAGGGCACCATCGGCCAGGTGCCGGCGAAGGTGCACCTGGTGCAGACGGTCGGGGACGTGGCGCTGCTGAAGGTCAAGGATCCGGACAAACTGGCCTACATTACCCAGACGACGCTGTCGGTCGACGACACGCGGGGGATCATCTCGGCGTTGAGCGCGCGGTTTCCGACGATCGTCGGACCGGACGTGCGCGATATCTGCTATGCCACGCAGAATCGTCAGCAGGCGGTGCGCGACCTGGCGCATTGCGTCGACATGATCCTGGTGGTCGGGTCCCGCAACTCCTCCAATTCCAACCGGCTGCGGGAAATCGGTCAGGAACTTGGCAAACCGTCCTACCTGATCGACGACGCGGGCGCGCTGCGGGCCGAGTGGTTCGACGGCATCGGTTCGGTCGGGGTCACCGCCGGCGCGTCGGCACCGGAAACGCTGGTGCAGGGCGTTCTGGACGGGCTACGCCAGTTTGGGCCGATCGAAATCTCTACCCAGGATGGGGTGGCCGAGGATGTCCGGTTCCGCTTTCCCGCGGAACTCGCCGACACATCCGTGGGCGCATAAGGAAGCAACACAGTATGACCGTTCCGTTGAACCAGGCCCTGCGTGTCGGAGCCTACGTCGTCAAGCAGCACCTGATCGGCCGCAAGCGGTATCCGCTGGTGCTGATGCTGGAGCCGTTGTTTCGCTGCAACCTGGCTTGCGCCGGGTGCGGCAAGATCGATTATCCGGCGGAAATCCTGAACCAGCGCTTATCGGTAGCTGAATGCATGGAGGCGGTCGACGAATGCGGCGCTCCGGTTGTCGTGATCGCCGGGGGCGAGCCGTTGCTGCACAAGGAGATCGACCAGATCGTGCAGGGTGCGATCGCGCGCAAGAAATTCGTGATCGTCTGCACCAATGCGCTGCTGCTTGAGAAGAAGATGGGGCTTTTCAAGCCCAGCAAGTGGTTCTCCTGGTCGGTTCATCTGGATGGCGGCAAGACCGAGCACGATATTTCGGTGTGCCAGGATGGTGTGTATGACCGCGCGGTGGCGGCGATCGCAGAGTCGAAGCGCCGCGGCTTCCGCACGATCATCAACGCCACGCTGTTCAACAATGCCGAACCGGAGAAGGTCGCGGCGTTTTTCGACGACGTGATGGCGATGGGGGTGGATGGGATTTCGGTTTCACCCGGCTATGCGTATGAGCGGGCGCCGGATCAGCAGCACTTCCTGAACCGCTCGAAGACGAAGGAGCTGTTTCGCGGCATCTTCCGCCACCAGGGGAAGGGGACCTGGAAGAAGAAGTGGTCGTTCAACCAGTCGTCGATGTTCCTCGATTTCCTGGCGGGCAACCAGACGTTCCATTGCACGCCGTGGGGCAACCCGACCCGCACCTATTTCGGCTGGCAACGTCCCTGTTATCTGCTTGGTGAGGGCTATGCCAAGACCTTCAAGGAGCTGATGGACACCACCGACTGGGACAAGTACGGCACCGGCAACTACGAGAAATGTGCCGACTGCATGGTGCACTCGGGGTACGAAGCCAGCGCGGTGGCGGAGACCGTCCGCAAGCCTTGGCGGGCGGCAGCCCAGGTGATGCGCGGCATCCGCACGGAGGGGCCGATGGCGCCGGATATTTCGCTGGCGAGGCAGCGGCCCGCCGAATACGTGTTCGGCCGCCATGTCGAAACGGCGCTGAAGCGGATCCGCGCCGGCAAGAAGCCGACCGAGGAGGTGGCTGACGCCGCGGACTAGTTTCAGTCACCGTGGAGCGGCAATTCTGATTCCAGGATTCGGTGGCTGCATTGCGGAAGAGGGGCCTGTTCCTCCGCGGCGACAGGCTTCGTCCAGGCGACCGAGGTCCACGACTTTGTCGACGGTGTCCGCGCGGCCTGATCCGATCCTTGTGCGACGGGGCCAGGGTGGGTGCGATGCCATTCATCGACCGGGCGCCGTTAGCTTTTTCTTAACCTATTTCGAGTAGGTTCTGTGTCGGCGTCCTCACCGGGTTTACGGCGAGATGGGTTCCAAGGGATTTTCTTCAGGCTATTCCAGCCTTGCATAGTAGCAAAGTTATCGATCGAGCATGATTTCAGACGAACCGGATGAGGACGCCGACACCCTCGACGACGAGGGCGTCATGGACACTTGCTTCGACCCGGATGCCGGGGAAGCAACGGAACGGACGACGCCGAAACGACCATCCGACGCGACGGACGCGACGCGGTTCGAGGATTGGCCCCCGTCGTCCCTGCAGGATCTTGAGTTGAACCTTGAGGTCGGCACGCGTGCATGGTTCAAGGCGAAACATGCCGACTGGCGGTCTGCGATGGAAGCCGTGCTGCGCTCCTGGATTGAATCCAGGACGTCGATAACCTGACTTCTCGCCGCGCGGTTGACACTCCCTCGGGGATTTCCGCGGCCACAAAAACGTTCGGAGCCACCCGCCGTGATGGCCCGTCGTATTTGTTTAGCTAGTGTCCCCAATCTGAAGTCCGCCATAGTGGCGAACCTCAGCATTCGCGACACTAGCTTCTTGTTTTCAGTGGCGTGCCTGCCCCCTGCGTCCGCCGCAAAATGCGACGAACTTCGGGGGCAGGGGACCCTAGCGTGTGGCGCGCTTGCCGTTGCTTGCCGATCCCCGAGTGGCCCTGGCGCTGACGACGGCATGACCGACGGACTCGGAGGTACCTCGCGCCTGCATGAAGGCTTTCAGCACTTCGTTGATCCGCGTCTGGTAGCCGGCGCCGAATCCGCGGAAGAAGCGAAGCACGTCCGCGTCCAGCCGCAGGCTTACTGCCAGCTTCGGCTCCCGCACATCGAACACCAGATCGGTCGCCCAGGCCACGCGGGGCGGTTCAACCGTTGTTCGGACTGGTGCGACGGCCTTTGCCGCGGAGCGAGACCGCGATTTCGTCGCCTGCGTCTGGCGCAGCTTGGATTGTGCACTGGCGTTACGGTTTGCCTTTGCCATTGTATATTCCTCCCACTAGATCGACCCTGGTTGGTTCCAAGATCGGTTGACGCGTTGGCGACGGCAACCAACGCTGAACTGGATGTACGCACGACTGTGGCTACGGTCAAGCGGTTATTGACGGTGCCATATCTTCCCAGCAACGGTCGGGTAGCGTTCAGATCAGTAGTTCGATCAGGAACGGTCCGGACCGCTTCAGGGAATGGGTAAGCAAATCGGCGAAACCTTCGGCATTGTCGGTACGTGTGGCCTCCACTCCCAGCGAACCTGCAAGAGCGGGCCAGTTGATATCGGGATTGCCGATGTCCATCATATCCAATGCGGTACGACCGGGATTTGCACCGACGTTGGCGAGTTCGCCGAGCAGGATCTGATATTTCCGATTTGATAGAAGAACGGTGGTGATGTCGAGCTTCTCGCGCGCCTGGGTCCACAGCGCCTGCACGGTATACATCGCGGACCCGTCCGCCTGCAGGTTGATGACGCGCCGCCCCGGGGCACCGATCGCGGCGCCGGTCGCCATTGGCATGCCACCGCCGATCGCGCCGCCGGTGACGTTCAGCCAGTCATGCGGCGGGGCTGCCTTGGTGCTGGCGAAGAAGCCGCGGCCGAAGGTGACCGACTCATCGGCGATGATCGCGTTGTCCGGCATCAGCGCGCCCAGCGTGGCTGCGACGGATTCGGGGGTCAGCGGACCGCGTCCGGTTTCGGGCCGGCTGCCGTTGTTCGGCGGGGCAACCTTCGGGCATCCCAGCATATCGGCGAGGCGCGCCAGGGATTCGACGATGTCTTGTTCCGGGCGCGACAGGATGTGGATCTCGGCATCCTCGGGGATCGAGGTCTGCGGTTTGTTCGGATAGGCGAAGAAAGTGACCGGCTTGCGCGACCCGGCGAGAATGAGATGTTTCGTCCCCTCCATCGCCTTGACGGCGACATCGACGACGTAGGGCACCCGCTCCACCGACAGCCGGCCCTGGCCGCGTGCCATGCGGGCGTTGGAGCCTTGCGCGACGATCCGGCAGCCCGTGGCGGCCTGGATGCGGTGGGCCAGCGCCAGGCCTTGCTCATGCAGCGCGACGCCACCGAGCAGGAGCACAACGCCGGTGCCGCCACGGCGGAGGGCGTTGGCGGCTTCCTCGATCTGGTTGGGCGAGGCGGTGGGCGTGGGCAGTCGCGGCAATGCCTCGGCGATCAGGCCGCCGTCGTTCCAGGAAGTGTCGGAGGGCAGGATCAACGTGGCGACCTGTCCGGGCGCCATCATCGACGCCTGCACCGCGGCGGCGGCATCGGCGCCTACGGAGCAGGCCTGCATGGAGGTGCGTACCCAGCCGGAGACGCCGCGTGCGAAGCCCTCGGTATCCGCGGTCAGCGGTGAATCCAGCGGCCGATGATAGGTTGCCTGGTCGCCGACGATATTGACGATCGGTGTGGCGGCGCGTCTGGCGTTGTGCAGGTTGGCCAAACCGTTGCCGAGTCCGGGACCGCAATGCAGCAGCGTCGCGGCGGGCTTGCCGGCCATGCGGGCGTAGCCGTCGGCGGCGCCGGTCACCACGCCCTCAAACAGGCCAAGCACGCAGTGCATGCCAGGGACCCGGTCGAGCGCTGCGACAAGGTGCATCTCCGACGTGCCGGGGTTGGAGAAGCATGTCGTCACGCCGCTTTTCAACAGCGAATGCACAAGGCTTTCGGCGCCATTCATTCAGCCAGACTCCCCTCGTCACGTCCCGGGCGTTACGAACCAGCCTGAGCGGGCATCATCCTGTACCCGGTTTGTGACATCTTGACCAGAGACGGCGGGCGTGGATTTGTGGATACGGAATGTAACAAGAATGGCGGTGGCAACGAGGTTTGACCATTTGTGAGTCTGGCCGCTCACGACAAATCCGGTTGTGAGTCTGGCCAGTGACAACAAACCCGGCGCCCGCTGGAACGGGCAGGCCGGTCCCGCTACTTTCCCTGAAGGCACAATCGGAGACTATGGTCATGAAGAAATTCGTCATGCTCGGTGCGATGTTGCTCGCGACTGGGCCGGCGCTGGCGCAGACCCAGACGCCACCCACGAGTGCGCCCGCGCCCGCCGCGATTGCGCCTGCGCCACGTGCGCCGTCACAGGCCGCAGCGAGCCCTGCGCCGGCGGGCGCCCGGGTCGATCAGCGGATCGCGCAGATGCACCAACGCCTGAAGATCACGCCCGAACAGGAGCCAGCGTGGCAGGGGTTCGCGCAAGTGATGCGTGATAACGTGACGTCGATCGAGAAGGCTTATGCAGAGCGGCGCGCGTCTATCGCGACGATGTCGGCGCCCGACAACATGCGGAACTTCGCGCAGATCGAGCAGGAGAGGGCAGCGGGCATTCAACGGCTGGCTGATGCTTTCCAGAAACTGTACGATTCGATGTCGGACGAGCAGAAGAAGATTGCCGACGCGATGTTCCGTCACTACGAAGTTCGTGGTCCGGGGCACAAGAAAGCACCGAAGTAGGGGTGTCCCTCGCCGTCACGCCGGGCATGTCGCGGCAGTGACGGCGAGGAAAAACCTGCGCCTTGGCGGCATTATTGCCGCGCACCATTGACAGGGCTGCTCTGGAGCGAGAACGCTGCGACCCGCCGCCACCTGCGTAGAAAATGCGCGGCATTCCGTTGCAAACTTGCAAGCCAGAGGATGAACTGCATGATTGGTGGGCGGCTGAACAGGCGTGAGATGATCGCGAGTGCCGCGGCGGGGCTGGCCGCCAGCGCTGCGCTGCCGCGAGTGGCGCGGGCCGCTGGAAAGTCCGTGACCGCCGTGCTGGAATCGGAGGTGGTGATCGTCGATCCACACGTCACGACGGCGGCGATCACACGCACGTTCGGTTATCACATATTCGACACGTTGTTCTCCATGGACGCCAAGGGTGCGATCCATCCGCAGATGGTGGATAGTTTCCACACCTCGGCGGACCAGTTGGCGTGGGATTTCACCCTGCGTCCGGGTTTGGCGTTTCACGACGGGACGCCGGTGACCGCTGCGGACTGTGTGGCTTCGCTGCGCCGCTGGGCCCCGCTCGACAGCCTTGGGCGCATGCTGCTGGGTGCCATGGACACGATGGCAGCGAAAGACGCAGGCAGCTTCAGCATCGCGCTGAAACGTCCGTTCCCGTTGATGCTGGATGTGCTGGGCAAGCCGAACGCCGCCGTGCCGTTCATCATGCCGGAGCGTATCATTCCGGCCGGCCGTGGCGAGCGGATCAAGGAGATCGTCGGGTCCGGGCCGTTCGTGTTCGATGCGGCGCGCTGGCGGACCGGCGACACCATGGTGCTTACGCGTAACGGTCATTACGTGCCGCGGGCCGAACCGGCGGATTTCGTTTCAGGCGGCAAGAAGGTGCTGATCGATGAGCTGGTGTTGAAGACGATTCACGACGACAGCACCAGCGCCTCTGCCCTGATCGCCGGCGAGATCGACTACATGCAGTACTTGCCGTTCGACTGGCTGGGCAAGCTGGAGGGCAACAACGATCTGGCGATCATGAGTCTGTCCGGCGTCGACATGTTCCAGGGCAACTTCCGGCTGAACCATGCGAGCGGGCCGTTCGCCGATCCCGATGTGCGGCGGGTGATGTGGCAGTTGGTGGACCAGGACGAGATCATGCAGGCGATCGGCATTCCCGACCGTTACAGGGTCAAGACGTGCCCATCGTTCTGGATGTGCGACACGCCGCTGCAAAGTAGCGCGGGGGCGGAGGCGGCCCGGTTTTCTGTGGACGGGGCGCGGCAGGCCCTGGCTCGTACCAGCTATCGCGGGGAGCCGGTGATCATGATGCAGGTTGCTGGCTCGATCTCGCAGACCGCGGGCGACGTGCTGGCCGACCACATGAAGAACGCCGGATTCAACGTGCAGCCGGAGATGATGGACTGGGGCACCGTGCTGGCTCGGCGGGCGAAGCGGGAGGGATGGAGCCTGTTCCCGGTCTACTCGAACGGCATCGACATGGATTCGCCGCTGACGCACTTCTACGTCGCCAACAACTGTGCCGACTATCCGGGTTGGAGTTGCGATGCGGGGATGACGAAGCTGCTGGAGGATTTCGCCAACGCCCCGGATATGGCCGCGCGGCGGAAGATCGGGGATGAGATCCAGGTCGCCGCCTACAAGCTGACACCGTCGGTGATGTGGGGCCAGTTCGCTCGGCCGGCGGGGTATCGCAAGCGGTTGAACAACATGATCGTTTCGGCCTTCCCGATGTTTTGGCAGGTAACGGTCTGACGCCCGGGCAGGTCATGGGCTGGGAACACGGGCCCGTCGGGGTCAGATGCGGATGGTCATGAGGGACCGCAGGTTGCTATGACCCGGCGTGGACACTGACGTAAATTGTTTTTGGAGGACGCGGATGCGGTTTACCGGAAGCTTGTGGTCAACTGGGCGACTGGACAGGCAGACCCATGGTTTGGAGATCGCTGCGCAACATTACCGGGAGGTTTGGTGATGGACCCGGAGTCGTGCGCCAATTCAACCCGCCCATCGCCGCTGCGGGTTGCGGTCATCGGCAACTCGAATTCCATCATGCGGGCCTCGTAGGCCTGGATATTGCACGGTCATGCGGACCTAATTGTTACCAATAGAAGCATCGGGGCTAGCCCCAGCGTCGTGCTGCTCGACTTCCTCGCCCGCGAGACAAATTTTGAATACGATTTCATAATTGTGGAAACCGCTGTCGTTGACTATCTCCAGGAAGCCACATACCCGCGCGAAAGATCACAGGAAACGCTTGAACTCTTTGTTCGATATGTTCGTGCCAAGTGTGCGGCCGAGGTCATTATTCTGACTATTCCGACTCGCCCTGCTCTGCTTGCGCCGGAACTGCACTGGCAGGAATCGCTGTACAGAGAGGTCGCGGCCCGTCTCAATGTTCCGATCCTGGATGGATTCCGTCTTATCAGGAGCTTGATCGGACAGCCCAAAATGGCGCGCGTCGACCTGTTTAGGACGCGCGCGGAAAGGCTTGTGTCCGCGTTTCGTCTGCCAGGAGGACTGTATATATACTTGGCGTGGCGCAGCCTGCGCGACCGCAACTTTCGTGACAACTCACTGGGTATTTTCAGCTTCAGCGATCATGTGCATTTCACCGGCTCCATGTACGCATTGGTCAGCACACTGCTTCGTCAGTTCATGTGCTCCCGGAGCTCATTCCGGTCCGACGACCAGACCCACGCATCCCCATCCACGCCCCCTATCCTACTCGCCATTCAGCCGCTCGGCGGTAGCCTTGTCACCCGCGCGTCGTCCTTGATATCGCGGGAACTCGTTTCTTTATCATCAAGTGGCATCGCCCACTATCGATGCCCACCGGGATACCGGGTGTACGGGATAATGGTAAACGCGGCCAAGATATCCGGCCTCCTGCATCTCCGAAGCGCGGCTGGAAACACCAAACTGACGCTACGTTCCAGCCCGCTGCCGTCTGAGTGGATCGCGATGGTCGTTCCCATAGTCGACCTTGTCGGGGACGGCGACATCGAGGCGACCATAACGCCCGGCACCGTACCTGAATTATCTGCCGGTGAGGCCGAGCTTGGAGAACTTATACTGGTGCGGATAGATTGGAGGGATGTCGTTCCGGATTCCAGTAAAGAGACGAACGACAGCTGCGAAATCGGTGGCGCGCCCTGGGCCGAGACGCTGATAGCGGATGCAGCCTCTCGCGCTGACGCGGCGACACGGGAGATCGAAACGATCGGCGAAATCGTCGATCGAGATTGTTTAGCATTGGCTACAAAAATGATGGCCGCAAACGCAACGGCATTCTCATACGCGGAACGCGCCAGGGTCATGCTGATCCTCGGTATGACCGACGGCCTTTCTGGCTTTCTGGATACCGCTTGCAGTGAACAACCTGGCAATGCAGAACTCGAAGAGATGCGAGCTGGCTGGCTGGCGGTCACTGCCGAAGACAGCATGCAACCCACGGCGCTGCTGACACGCGCCATGGGTCTGGCCGGGGACGGCGCAATCGACGAAGCTGATATATTGCTGGCCGAAGGCATGGCGCGGTTCACGGGTCGAGTCGAGTTTTACCGTGAGTCGGCACTGAATGCTACGCGGAAGAAGGATTGGCCGGAGGCTCTACGGCGCTGGTCCTTGGTCCAGACGCGTTTTCCGCACGGGCCAGATGCTTACATCTGGCAGGCCTTCGTGCTGCGCGAGATGGGTCGTTTCGATGATGCTGCATCGTTGCTGGCCGCAGCCGTCAACCGATTTCCGGACCATTCTGGCGCCGTGATCGAGCAGGCGTGGCTGGCGAACCGGCGGCGAAGCTGGGCCACCGCAGCGGACTGCTGGGAAAGCGTTTTGAGAAAATATCCGGACCATCCCGCCGGATATCTCGGCGGCGCGGAAGCCTATCGAGAACTTGGTCGAATTGAGGATGCGGAAGCTTTGCTCAGGCTGGGCAGGGCCCGTCTACCAAAGGACCACTCGATTGCGCTGAATTGGGGCGAGCTTGCAACGCGGCAGCACGACTGGCCCGAAGCGGCGCGGCGGTGGCTGCTTCTGCGGGAGGCGTTTCCAACCGACAAGAGATGCGTTCAGGAGGCGGCGCGAGCACTGGCCAATGCGGGACAGGAAGCGCAAGCCGATGCGCTGCTGCGGGAGGCACTCGCGGAATTTCCAGATGATTTAAAACTGAATTTTCAGTGGGCAGAGTTTGCCGACCGGATTGAGGATTGGGCTGTCTCGGCCGAACGATGGGATCACGTGCGGAAACGGTTTGCCAAGGAGAAAAGGGGACACCAGCATGCCATGCGCGCGCGTCTCCGACTCGGTGAGCTAGCGCATGCGGAACAAGTTTGTCATGACGCGGTGGAGTTGTTCCCGAATGACATCGATATTCTCGTGCAGGCTGGCATTGTCGCGCTGCAAGCCGGTGCCCTTGCGGTTGCCGCGGAACGGTTTGCTGCGGCGCATACCCTCGATCGCCACCATGTCGAAGCAATGAAGTGGCATTCCGATGTGCAGAGCCGATTGGGCAGTGTCGCGGCCATCACACCGGTGGAGACGTCAGCATGAGCGCACCGATTGTCCGCTGACGCACTTCTACGTCGCAAACAAGTGGATGGATTATTCGGGTTGGAGTGGCGATCCAGGATGACGAAGCTGCTGGAGGACTTCGCCAATCGGAAGCGGTTGAACGATATGATCGTTTCGGTCTTCCCGATGTTTTGGCAGGTAACGGTCTGAAGTCCGGTCAGGTCAAGTGCGCCAGTCATAGCCGGTCGCGCAGGCGGCGGCGCCCGAGGGTTCGCACCTGGGCGTCCGGCGCCGTGGCCTTGATCGCCGCTCGCAGGGCCTCGCGTTTCGCATGGATGGAGGCGATGACCGGGCCCATCGCCACGCCGACATCCACCAGCACCGCCTCGGACAATTGCAGGCTGGCCTCGATCGTTTCGGGCACCGCGTCGGATGCGCCGATCTGGTAGAGGTGGGCCGCGTGCGCGGCATCCCGGGCGCGCGCGACGATCAGCAGGTCGGCTCGTTCGGCACGCGCAGCGACCACAAGTTGGTCGGCAACGGCGGTATCGTCCAGCGTCACCACCACGGCGAGGGCGGTGTCCAGATGGACGCGCCGCAGCAGATCGGTCTGGGTCATGTCGCCGAAATACACCCGTTTGCCGAGTGTTCGCTGCCTGGCGACGCGGTCCGGGTCCCGATCGATCGCGACATAGGGAATGTCGTGGACGTCCAGCATCTCCGCTACTGTCTGACCGACGCGGCCAAACCCGGCGATGATTACTCGAGGCACCGATGCAACGTCCGGCACCAGCAGGCCTGGATCGATCGACGTCTTCGGGGTGAGGCGCGGGGCCAGTCGATCACCGAGCTTGGAAAGTAAGGGGATTGTTGCCATTGTCAGAGCGGTGATGAAGAGCACCACGGCAGCGGTTTCCGGCGACAGGA
This sequence comes from Rhodopila sp., assembly GCA_028291505.1. GTDB lineage: Bacteria > Pseudomonadota > Alphaproteobacteria > Acetobacterales > Acetobacteraceae > Rhodopila. The sequence continues at coordinate 12,236 of JAQGHW010000250.1, forward strand.
GATGATCGGTCGTTGCTACGGATACGATGACGAAGCCGAACTCGCCACCGGGGCCCAGCAGCAGGCCGCCTCGCAGCCCGTCGCCCCAGTGCAGGCCGAAGACGCGCGTCAGTGGTGCTATGAGCACCAGCTTCAGCAGCGGCAGGCCGACGGCGGCGCCGGTGACCAACAGGGGGTGGGCGCCGACGATACGGATGTCCAGGCTCATGCCGACCGAGATCAGGAACACGCCGACGAACAGGCCTTTGAACGGTTCGATGGTGACCTCAACCTGGCGGCGATATTCCGTGCCGGCCAGAAGCAAGCCGCCGATCAGGGCGCCCAGCGGCATGGAGAGGCCAGCGGCGGCGGTGGCGAGGCCGGTCGAGATCACGACCAGCAGGCATGCGGCCACGAACAGTTCCGCGCTGCGGGTGCGCGCGACGCTGCGGAACAGCGGACGCAGGACCAGGCGGCCGAGGGCGCCGATGATGGCGACGGCCAGCACGGCCTGTCCGATGGCGAGGCCGAGGTTTGCAGCGGAACCCGAATGGCTGGCCGAACCGATCGCGCCGATCGCGAACAGGATTGGCACCACGGCGAGGTCCTGGAACAGCAGAATGGCGAAGCTGGTGCGGCCGGTGGGGGTGTTGAGCCGTTTTTCCTCGGCCAGGACCTGGATCACCACGGCGGTTGAAGACATTGCCAGCGCCAGGCCGATCACCGATGCGGTGATCCAGTCGTGTCCGAGCAGGGCGGCGACGGCGGCCAGCGCGGCGGCGCAGAGCGTGACCTGCAGGGCGCCGAGGCCGAAAACCAGGCGGCGCATCAGCCACAGGCGTTCAAAGGACAGTTCCAGTCCGATCATGAACAGCAGCAGCGCCACCCCCAGCCCCGCGATCGGTTCGATCGACGCCGGTTCGGTGATGGTGATGGCGGACAGCCAAGGCAATTCCGGTGCGAGCGAGGCGATGCCGAAGGGACCCACGACGACGCCGACGAGCATGAACCCGAGCACCGAACTGACTCGCAGTCGATGGAACAGCGGGATGACGACGCCGGCCGCCCCGAGGACGACAAGCGCGTCCTTGTAGAGGGAGATATCGAGTGGAGCGGCTTCCATGCCGAACAGACTAGCAGGTCGCCCGGTGGTGCGCGCTAGAGTATCCGTCTTGGTCAAGCCACTTCTAGCGTCCACATGCGGTTATCGCGGAGCAATGCATTTGCGATCGTTTCGTTGGCGTCGGCCAAGCTGACGAAACGCGAGGGGAACGTTCAAAGCGTGTGAATCATGCGATCAAACAAAGGGTTAGGGAGTTTCAGCTGTACAGTCAGGCTGAAAATGCTCTAACGGTCGACCCGCGCCTATCGAGCGATGAAGCGAAACCCGGCATCCGCGGCGTCGAGGACCGCATCGATGTCCGCGGCGGTATGCGCGCAGGACAGAAACATGTTGTGTTTCGGATGCAGGTAGGCGCCATGCCGGAGCGTCTCGGCACAGAACGCGGAGCCCTTCTGCCACTCGGGGTCGTCCTGAAACAGCAGTGTCGGCATTTGTACCGGACCTGTTTGGGTTATCGCCAGGCCATGATGGGCCGCCCGTTCGGCGAGGCCCTGCCGCAACCGTTCGCCCATCAGTCGCATATGGGCGGGTGCATCCAGCCGCCGCAGTTCGGTCAGCGTCGCCACGGCTGCCGCCATGGAAACAGCACTGCACCAGAATGATCCGGTGGTGAAAATTTCGGTCGCTGCCTGGCGCAGCCAATCCCGCCCGGTCACGGCCGACAATGCGTAGCCGTTGGCGATCGCCTTGCTCCATGCGGAAAGATCTGGCCGCACACCCAACCTTTCCCATGAACCGCGAAGATCGAGGCGGAATCCGGCCCTGACGTCGTCGACTACCAGCGCCGCGCCGGTCGCGTCGCAGACTGAGCGCAGATGATGCGCGAACTCGGGCGTTGGAAGTTCCTGCGTGAAGCCAAAGTCGTGCCGGAACGCCGAGACGACAATCGCCGCCAGATCGGCGCCGGCCCGTTCCATCGCCGCATCGACGCTGGCGAGGTCGTTATATCTGTAGTGCAGCAGGTGTGCCCGATCCTCTTCCGTAACGCCGGCCACCGAGGGCGAGCACCAGGGCACCGCGCCATGATAAGCGCCCCTGGCCACCAGCACTTTGCGCCGGCCCGTTCCAGCTCGGGCGATCGTTACACAACTGGTTGTCGCATCGGTGCCGTTCTTGCCGAACAGGCACCAGTCGGCATGCGGCACCATATCAACGACCAGCTCCGCCAGTTCCACCAGGATCGGTCCGGGGCCATTCATGCAGTCGCCCTGCATCGATTGTTCGTGCACCGCGGCTTCCACCAACGGGTTACGATGCCCGAGGATGATCGGGCCCCAGGCGCACATCAGATCGACGAAGGAACGCCCGTCCACGTCGGTCAGCCGGCAGCCGTTGGCGTGGGCGAAGTACTGCGGGTAGCCTTCCGGCAGGTTGGCGGCGTTCATATGCCCCCAAAGGCCGCCCGGAATGACCCGCTGCGCCCGCGTCCGCAGTGCCGAGTCGGCGGAATTGACCAAAGAAATCATCCGATGCGCTCCATCCATGGTCTGCCTGACGCGGATATCATAGAGAGGCGCAGGTTGATATCGCCCCGGGAGGAAATCGCGTATGGCATCGATTGACGAGCACGATCTGCAGGCCGCCTTGTCGCCTGTCGATGGCACACTGAAGGTCGCTGCGTTCGATGCCTCGGTGACCGTGGTGCGCGACGAATGGGGCATCCCGCATATCCGCGCGCAGGGCGTTGACGACGCTTACCGGGCGCTGGGGTTCGTGCATGCTCAGGACCGGCTGTTTCAGATGGAACTGAATCTGCGCCGGGCAGTGGGACGAGCGGCGGAATGGTTGGGACCGAGTGCGATCGACAGTGACGTGCTGGTGCGGCGACTCGGCATGGAGGAAGCCTGCCGCCGTGACCTGGCCGCGCTGGGTGGGGACGCGCGTGTCATGCTGGAGTCCTACGCGCATGGGGTGAATGCGTGGATCGAAACGGCTTCGTGTCCGCCGGTTGAATACAAGCTGCTGGAGACCGCGCCGGAACGATGGCAGCCGTGGCACAGTATCGCTGTCATGCGCCGGCTTGGGCTGTTGATGGGCTCTGTGTGGTTCAAGCTGTGGCGTGCGGCGGCGCTGCCGGTGGTTGGGGCGGACGGCATCGCGAAGTTGCGCTACGACGACGGCGGACGGGATATGCTGTGCATCCCGCCAGGCCAGGATGCGGATCGTCACGCAGCGACCTTGGCCGAGTTGCAACCGGCGATCACGGCCCTGCTGGCAGCGATGGATGGGGATGAAACCGGCGGCGGCAGCAACAACTGGGCGGTCGGACCCGGTGCCAGCGCGACCGGACGGCCGGTGCTGGCCGGCGATCCGCATCGAGCCTTCGAAATCCCCAACATGTACGCGCAACATCATCTGGCCTGCGACGCCTTCGACGTGATCGGCCTGACCGTGCCCGGCGTTCCCGGGTTTCCGCATTTCGCCCATAATGGCCGGGTCGCCTACTGCGTGACTCACGCTTTCATGGATATCCACGACGTCTTTCTGGAACGTTTTGAGGACGCGGCGACGCAGGTCCTGACGAAAGCCGGACCCGTGCCGGTTGGGCACCGAACCGGAACGATCAATGTGCGCGGCGCGGCGCCCCATGCGTTCGAGGCGTTCGAGACGCCGCACGGTCCGGTCATCGCGGGCGATCCTCGTTCGGGCCATGCGCTGGCGCTGCGTTCGGTGCAGTTCGCCGAAACCGATCTGTCGTTCGACTGTCTGCCACGAATGGCGGCTGCCGGCAGCGTCGAGTCGCTGTACGAGGCGACGCGCGGCTGGGGCATCATCGATCATAATCTGGTCGCCGGCGACATCCATGGCTCGATCGGCCACCAGGTTCGTGCCCTGGTGCCTCGCCGTCCACGGGAAAATGGCTGGCTGCCGATGCCGGGCTGGACGGGTGAGTATGACTGGCAGGGTTGGATACCGCATGAGGACATGCCCTGTGTGATCAACCCGCCGGGCGACCGCATCGTGACCGCCAACAACCGCGTCGTTTCGGACGATCATCTAGATTATCTCTGCACCGATTGCCATCCGCCGTATCGCGCGCGGCGCATCATGGAACGGCTGCGGCAGGCCACGTTCCGGCCCGAGGACGCGGCAGCGCTGCATGCCGATACGCTGTCGCCGCATGCCGGCCTGTTCAAGGATCGTCGGGCGGCGATGCCGGTTCCTCGCGATGCCAAGGCCGCTGCCCTGCGCGAGGCGCTGTTGCTGTGGGACGGGCGGATGGACGCCGCAAGCACCGGTGCGGCCGGCTATGCCGCCTTGCGCCGGGCGTTG
>JAQGHW010000265.1 GCA_028291505.1 Rhodopila sp.
GTTACGTTGGCACCGTATTCAACAACGGCGTCGTTGTTGATGTTGTTCGCGGCCTATGTTGCCGCCGACGGCTTCTTTGCTGTTCTGGTGGCCAGGCGCGCGGACCCAAGGGCCCGGCGTTGGTGGACGCTGACGTGGGAGGGACTGACGAATCTCGGACTGGCCGGTTGGGTCCTCATATGGCCAGCCATTGCAGCGGTCGCGTTCCTTCATGTGGTGTGCATCTGGGCTATCGTCACGGGAGCGTTGATGCTTGCTGCCGCCCGCAGGCTGAGCCTCTTGCATGGTCGTTGGGTGCTCGCCTTCGCCGGCGCCACCTCCGTAGGATGGGGCACTCTCCTAGCCGCGATCGGGCCAGATGCCATATATGACCCGCACGCCATGGCCCTGTGGTTGATCGCTTACGCAGCGGTGTTCGGGATAACGTTACTATTTCTCGGCTTTCATCTGCGACGGCGGTATCGTCAATCCGGCTATTCGGCGGCGGGCTTGGGGCAACACGCTCGAACTACCCGCGCGGCGGGACCGTCGTAGATCTGGTCCCCTACTGCAGCGGGCAAGGCTACCACGCTTGGCCTGTCCTGGACGGTGCCTGATCTGCCCTCGACGACGACTGAACTGCCGCCGAGGAAGCCTGGCCCGATGGGGCAGCCTGGGTCTGATCCTTGTCCTCTAGAGTATAGCGGCCCTGCTTCCGGCCAGCCACCTGGATGATGCCGTCGGCGATCGTCGGCAATAAAATGCCCGTCAGAACGAACCCGCCCTGCAGGTGCTGGTATTTCCCGGTGCCGCCGGTCCAATGTCCCGCCGCCTGCAACGGGTTGTCCTGTGGTTGCGGCGGGATGACGAAGTGCTCGAATACCTGATCTCCGTCTGTATCGTCATAGTTGCAGAACCCGGTGGCGTCGATCGTCTTGACATCGTTGCGCAGGAACGCCGAACCGCTGCAGATCCCGGACATGGCATGCATGAAGTCGCCAGCGACGCCGTTCGTCGATGTCATGTTGGACCGGTACAGCGTGATCGGAATCATATCGATCGTGGGTGCGACTGCTATAGCCTGTACCGGCTGAGCCGTGGTTGGTGGAAATGACAGCAGGACGTCGGCGACCGGCACCATTGGCCCCGCTTGTGGTTGCTGGCCGTGTGGCGCCGGATCCTGCCCATCGCGGCCAGGTGCGGACTGCCCGCTGGGTTCGGTGGTTTGCGGCTGTCTTGTTTGTGGTTGGCCGGATAGTCGTGTCTGTGCCAGTGCGGCCAATGAAAGCAGCAGCACGCCGGCTGATAACATCAGCGCAGGTTTCACTGTCATTCTTTGACTCCCGTTGAAAGGCTTCCACACTGACCGCCGGCCGGGTGAGCGGCGTCATTCGTTCGCGGATCGGATGCGTACCGATCGCCCGCCGCTCCACCCGCAAGACAATCGAACTTCAGTGCTGGGTGCTTCGGCTGCAAACCGGCATGATGTCCCGAACGCCGATCGGGCCCGATGTGTCGTCCCGTTAAGCCGCCGGCGGTGCAGGCAGCATCAGCGGCTCACGCAACTGAACGATGTGGCGGACAGAGTCAGCATCAACGACCTCGAAGCTGCTCAGGCCGGCTTCGCCTTCGTCGACGTAGATTTCCCTCGGCTTGGCAATCACATGCTCAAGCCCGTCGAGACTAATTCTCAGCACATCGTTCGCGCTGTCATAGACAACGCCAAGCATTGGCACCCACTCGGCCGCGATCTGATCGCCGATGTTGAGCGCCGCGACTTCGACCTGGGCTCGCATACCCAGAAGGATCTTCGAGACGACCTCGAAGTATGCTTTCCATTCGTCCTTTGGAAGCTGGCGGGTAGCCATCGTGGCTCTCCGTTATTGGGTTCGGCTGAAGACTGCGCCACTCTGCGCCAGGTGACCTTGACGACCGTCAATCAGCCGGGGATGGCCGCGTATAACTGTCCCGAATAGTTCGAACCGTTCAGGCAACCGACACCGCCTTGATGTTAACGAACTCCCGAATGCCGTAGTGGGAGAGTTCTCGACCGTAGCCGCTCTCTTTGATGCCGCCGAAAGGTAGCCGCGGATCGGACCGCACAGCCGCATTGACGAACACGTTGCCACTCTCGATCAGTTCCGCGGCGATCAGTTCGCCACGAACGAGATCGCGCGTGAACACGCCACCGCCCAGGCCAAAAACAGAATTATTGGCCGCGGCGATTGCCTCGGCTTCATCGCGCACCGGCATGATGGCGGCTACCGGCCCGAACAGTTCTTCGTCGTAGGCTGGCATGTCCTTCCGCACCCCGGTCAATATGGTGGGCGGGTAGTAAGCGCCGGGCCCTGGCGGAATCGTGCCGCCAAGCAGGCACGTCGCTCCCTGCGCGATGCTTGCCTCAACCTGCCGGTGTAGCGTCGCGCGCAGATCGTGACGAGCAAGTGGACCCATTTCCGTGCCGTCCGCCAACGGATCACCCATTCTGACGGCACTCATATGCTTCACGAAACGTTCCTCGAAGTCGCGGCGGACCTTTTCGACGACGACGAACCGCTTGGCGGCGATGCAGCTCTGCCCCGCATTTACCAGCCGCCCCTTGGTGCTGACCTCTGCGGCAAGATCAAGATCCGCATCTTCCAGCACAAGGTATGGATCGCTGCCGCCAAGTTCGAGAACGGTCTTCTTGAGCACGGCGCCGGCCTTGCTCGCGACACTACGGCCAGCCGGACCACTGCCGGTCAGCGTCGCGGCGCGGACCAACTTGTGCTCTATCACCGCCTGGACCTGAGAGGACTCGATGATCAGCGTGCGGAACAGGTTCGGCGGAAAGCCTGCATCGTTGAAGACAGCCTCGATCGCCAATGCGCACCCCGGCACGTTCGACGCGTGTTTCAAGACCGCTGCGTTGCCTGCCATCAGACTGGGTGCGGCGAACCGAAACACCTGCCAGAACGGAAAATTCCACGGCATGACGGCAAGGATCACGCCCAGTGGCTGGAATGTGACAAAACTCTTGCGCGCCTCCGTCACGACCGGCTCACGGGCCAGAAAATGCGCGGCGCGCTCTGCATAGAAGTCGCAACCCAGGGCGCATTTCTGAACCTCGGCGATGCCATCCCTAAGGGGCTTGCCCATTTCCCGAGCGATCAGGCGCGCACAGTCGCGGGCGTTGTCCCGCAGCACCTGCGCGGCCTTCCGCATCAGCGTGGAACGGTCAGAAAACGAGGTCTGTCGCCAGCCGAGAAAGGCCTCATGCACGTGTTCAACGATGCCCTGTACCGCTTCCGGTGCCATCTGCTCGTAAGAGGCAATGACGTCGCCGGACGTTGGATCGATTGACTGGATTGCCATGCTGAATATTCCCCGAGATCATTGCACACCATACGTAGACGGAACGGTCTTCGTCGCGAGCGGATGCGCCTGCGCCCCGGTCGCTCCCGTTACTGTGCCGGAAGGCTAACCTGGCCACGAACGAAACCGGTCGGCGTTCCATCCGGGCTCTGCCTCGATGTCCCGCTCGATGTCGACATTCGAGCGCATCGGGTCACCTTCGATTCGCGAGCCATATTAGCGTCGCGTTTACGACGCATTGGGCGACACCTTCCTTGATCGGCGTCAATTCGGCGGGGCTTCGGCCAAAAGCGGCGTAGCCCAATTAGTTGCAAAAGAAACACAATCAGGCGATCGGCGTGCGAATTGACGACCGTCAACGCGGATCGGCCAGCAGCCGGTGCATGTCGATGCGAATGAAGCACGGCGGCAGTCGACGGTCAGAGGCGCTGAAGCCGAAATGGAATACTCACAAGGCGATCAGGCTAGAGCATGGTCACGCTGAGCGGAACGTTCAAAGCGTGTGAATCATGCGATCAAACAAAGAGTGCCGGCGGAACCCAGGGTTGCGATAGCGGGACTCGCCGAAACGGACTTTTGTCGAGGGGACTGCATGAATATCCTATCTCTGGCGGTCGCCGGGCACGAGCACTACAGGCCCGAACTGCGTGACAAGGTCGCCGACCTTCTGCGCCAGCAAGCGAGTGGTGTTTCATACCATCTGCCTACGCCCACCGGGTTGCGTGCGCTGGCCGACATCGCGTCGCCAGAGGCGCCGATCTTGAGCCTGTATCTACAGCTTGATGCCCAGCGCAGAGCTGGCCATGCATGGCGTTCCGCATTCAACAGCCTGCGTGCAGCGACGCTGAAGCCGATCACCGATCAGCGGAAGTGGCAGGCGATGAAGGGTGAATTCGATCGGATCGCGCAAGCGTTGGACGATGAACTGCCGGCGCTCGGTCGCGGCGTCGCGTTTTTCGTGTGCCGGCAATGTAAGCTTTGGCAGCAGATCGCGATTTCCCTGGCGTTGCCTGATGCGACCTATCTGGGCCCGAAACCATACCTCCGTCCGATGGCACGGACGCTGGATGAACAGGACCGTTTCGTTATCGCTCTCGTGTCGCAGGAATTCAGCCGCTTCTTCGTCAGCCAGATCGGTCAGGTCGAAGAGGTGCTCCAGATCAGCGCTCCAAATCCGCACAAAGTAATCCGGGAGCATGGTCAACGCGAGCAAAAGGATCAAAGCGTGCTCGACCAGGTGAGACACGTCGCCCGAATTTTTGCGCACGCCGCGGAACTCGCGCTGACACAGTTCGAAGGACGCTGGCTGCTGCTCTCGGGTGCGACGCAGCTACGAGCCGAGGTCATGCGGGAACTCCCCAAGAGCCTGCAGCAGCGCGTTGGCACGGCGTTTTCGGTCGAAATCCACGCACGGCCTTCCGCGGTGGCCGCTGCGGCGGACCCTGCCCAGCGTAGTATCGAAGAGCACGAAGAGATGGCGACGGTGCAGCAACTGATCGATTCTGGTCCGGCGGCCTCCGTGTGGGGCGTGCAGCCAACGCTGAGCGCGCTACGAGAAGGACGTGTGAAGACCCTTGTCGTGGATGATAAGTTCGCCGCGCCTGGCGCCCGTTGCCGCAATTGCCTCGCGCTTTGGCAAGCGATGCAGCCCACCTGCGGGGTGTGCGGAAGCGACGCGATGGAGCCCGTCGCGGATGTGGCCGAACGGGCGATCGAGCACGCGTTGGAAGAAAAGGCGGCACTGGAAATCGTCCGCAGTCAGCAGGCGCGGCAGTTGCTGACGCGCATCGGGCCGATGGCCGCCCTGTTGCGCTGGTAACTCCAGCGAAGCCGCATCAGCCCGCAAAATTCCGATATCAGGCCTCGCGCAGCGGCCGCCGCCTGCCTATGCGTTGCACCAGCCGTTGGATCCCGACGAACAGCATCGGCACGAACAGCGTACCCAACAGCGTGGCCAGCAGCATCCCGCCAAACACCGTCGTGCCGATCGAACGCCGCGCCGCCGCTCCCGCAGCTGTCGCGAACACCAGCGGCAGCATACCGATGATGAACGCAACCGCTGTCATGATCACCGGCCGATAGCGTGTCCGCGCCCCGCCCTCGGCGGCGTTCAATGGATCCTCGCCGGCCAGCACCCGCGTGCGGGCGAACTCGGCGATCAAGATTGCATTTTTTGCCGCGAGCCCCATCAGCATGACCAGGCCGACCTGCCCGTA
>JAQGHW010000695.1 GCA_028291505.1 Rhodopila sp.
ACCCATTCGTCAATCCCTGCCACAACGCCACCCATCCGACAAACACATCCCAAGCGGAAAGCCCCCTTGCCGCAAACCACCCGTGCGTCATAAAATACCGCGAAACATCCAGATCGCCTGAGGAATACCATGGCCAGCCACGGACCTGCTCATTTCACCGGACCGGAAACCATCGAAGCGCTGACCGAGGATCGGCAGAAGATGTGGGCGGGTTTCTCCTCCGCCACCACCGGCACCGTCATCTTCTTGATCATCCTCCTCGTCGGGATGGCAGTCTTCCTGCTTTAGCCCAATCGCCGCGGCACGCCGCCCGTAAGCGCCCGAAGCATCACAATGGTCGCGCGACCGCCCCACCCGGTTCCCATCGTCCCAACCTTGCCGTAGCCTGTGCTAAACGGCCCGGGGAGGGATCGAATGCCGGTCATAACACGCCGAGGCTTCGGCGTAGGCGCCGCCGCGACCCTGGCGGCCAACCCCGCTTGGGCAGACCTCTCCGCGCTGGAAACCGGCGCCCGAGGCGAAGGCTCGCTAACCTGGTACACGGCGCAAATGAGCGGCGAGGCTGCCGAGGCGATGGGCCGGCGCTTCACCCAGCGCTATCCCGGCATAACGGTGTCGGTCATCCGCACGACCGGCCAGGTTGCCTATGAACGCCTGCAACAGGAACTCAAGAACAACACCCCAACCTGCGACGTATTCAGCTCCACCGATATCTCCCACTACCCCGCCCTGCTGAAACGCAACGCCCTGGCGCAATACGAACCCTCCAACGCCGGCGATCTCGCCGCCGCCTATCAAAGCCTCGCCGTAAAGGGCTTCTACTACCCCACCAACGCCTCCCTCCAACTCGTCATCTACAACACAAAGTCGGTGACCGCCGCCGACATCCCACGCCGCTGCACCGACCTACTCGATCCAAAATTCAACCACCGGGTCGCCGTCGCCCACCCAGCCTTCAGCGGCTATTTCGGCCAATGGGTGCTGGCGATGCGCCGCCAATACGGCTGGAGCTATTTCGAGAAACTCGCCGCCAACAATCCGCGCATCGGCCGCTCCGGCAACGACCCGATCACCATGCTGAACGCCGGGGAATGTGTTGTCGGCACCGGCCCGGCCAGCACCTCGACGGTGACCGCCGCCCGCGGCAACCCGATCGGCATCGTATACCCCGAGGACGGCACCGTGCTGACCGTCGGCCCGTCCGCCGTCATCGCCGCCGCGCCGCATCCCAACGCCGCCCGCCTGTTCCTGGAATGGCTGCTCAGTCGCGACTACGCCGACGCCAGCCGAACCTGGTCGCTGGAACCCGTCCGCTCCGACGCCGAACCGCTGCTCGGGATGAAACCGATCAGCGAAATAAAAACCCTCTCCCTGACCGCCGCCGAGATCGCCCGGGAATTGCCCGAAGCGATCGAGCAGTGGCGTGACACGTTTGGCAACTGAGGACCAACGATGCACCGCTTGAACCGACGCTCTGTCCTGACCGGCCTTGGCACCCTGGCCGTGGCGACTCCGCTGCGCGCCCGCGCCGCCGGCATCACCCCCGAACTGATCGAAGCCGCCCGCAAGGAGGGTTCGGTCACCTGGTACATCGCCCAGGTGGACACCGCCACCGCCGAGGCGATGGGCAACGCCTTCACCAAGCAGTTTCCCGGCGTAACGGTGTCGGTGATCCGCACCACCGGCCAGGTCGCCTACGAACGCCTGCTGCAGGACCTTAAAAACGGGGCACCGCAATGCGACGTGTTCAGTTCCACCGACACCGCCCAATATCCCGCCCTGAAGAAGCGCAACGCGCTGGCCGACTACACCCCCGCCGGCGCCGCCACGCTGCTGCCCGCATTCGCCAAAGTCTCCGATCCAGGCTACACATATCCATCGAGCGCGACGGCGCACCTGCTGATCTACAACAGCATGCAAGTAAAGCCGGCCGACGCGCCGAAAGCCTGGACCGATCTGCTGGACCCGCGCTGGAAAGGCCGGGTCGCCACCGGGCACCCCGCATTCAGCGGCTGCACCGGCATCTGGGCGCTGGCACTGACCAAAACCTACGGCTGGTCCTATTTCGAGAAACTGGCAAAGAACAACCCGCGCATCGGCCGCTCCGGCAACGATCCCGTCACTCTGATCAATGCCGGCGAATGCCTGGTCGGGCCGTCGCCCGGAAACACCGCGTTCCAGCAGGTCGACAAGGGCAATCCCATCGTCCCGGTCTACCCGACCGACGGCGCCACCCTATGCCTGGGCCCGTCCTCGGTCATGGCCAGCGCGCCGCACCCCAACGCCGCCCGCCTCTACATGGAGTGGCTCATGAGCGACGCATTCTCGAAATTATCCGTCGCGAATCATGGCGATCCAGTACACCCGGGCCTGGCGCTAACCTCCGGCCAGAAGCCATTGGACCAGGTGCCGATCCTGTCCCTGACGGTCGAGGAAATCGCCAAGGGCGTCCCAGAAATCGTCGAGCAATGGCGAGACACCTTCGGAGGATGATCGGCAAGATGGCCGGACGACGCCTGCCGACTGCCGTTTCGTGACCCACCATGTCCAAGATCGCACCGCGGGAAGCGCCATTCTGCCTTTCTCCCCGCACTCGTACTTCTTCGTGTCCTTTGTGTTAACGCGTGCGGGCGTGCGTGCCTGCCTGCCGAAGACCCAGCCGCCGCCCAACCAGCGCCTCCAAAGCCCGAACTACACCGTACCGGTCGACCCACGCCCCCAACCAAAAGGAACCCCGTCACCGCCCCGCATTTGCCGAGAAACCGGATTGGACCTACTCTCGCCTTGACGAATGACCAGCGAGGGCGGCAGAAGCGCCCGGCAGGTTCGGCGAAGGTTCACCGTAAAAGTGACCCAGCCGAATCGAGGGATAGGAGCACGGCTTGCAGCCCACCGACATCAAGGATCCCGACTACTTCCACAAGGTGGTCGACTGCCAGTGGGCCTGTCCCGCCCACACCCCGGTACCGGAATACATCCGTCTGATCGCCGCCGGACGATACGCCGACGCATTCATGGTCAACTGGAATTCGAACGTCTTTCCAGGGATCCTCGGACGCACCTGCGATCGCCCCTGTGAGCCAGCCTGCCGCCGCGTCCGGGTGGAAGAACAGCCCGTCGCCATCTGCCGCCTCAAGCGCGTCGCCGCCGATTACAAAGGTGACGTCAGCGACCGCATGCCGGCCGCCCCGACCACCCGTAACGGCAAGAAAATCGCCCTCGTCGGCGCCGGCCCCGCCTCCCTCACCGTCGCCCGCGATCTCGCCCCCCTCGGCTACCACCTCGTGATCTACGACGGCGACAGCCGAGCCGGCGGCATGATCCGCAGCCAGATCCCGAAATTCCGCCTGCCGGAAGAAGTCATCGACGAAGAAGTCGGCTACATCACCGCCATGGGCCCGGAAATGCACCTGGGCCAACGCGTCGACAGCCTCAAGCAACTGCTGTCCGAGGGTTACGACGCGATTTTCGTCGGCTCCGGCGCACCTCGCGGCCGCGACCTCGATCTGCCTGGACGCCAGGAAGCCGCCGCCAACATCCACATCGGCATCGATTGGCTGTCATCGGTTTCCTTCGGCCACATCACCCAGATCGGCCGCCGCGTCATCGTGCTCGGTGGCGGCAACACGGCAATGGACTGCTGCCGCTCCTCCCGCCGCCTGGGCGGCGACGACGTGAAAGTCATCGTTCGTTCCGGCTTCGAGGAAATGAAAGCCTCGCCCTGGGAAAAGGAAGACGCGATCGGCGAGGACATCCCCATCCTGAACTACCTGGTGCCAAAGGAATTCAAGCACCACGACGGCAAGCTCTACGGCATGACGTTCGAAACCGTAAAAGCCGAGTATGACGCAAGAGGCCGCCGCAAGCTGGTGGCAACCGGCGATCCGGAACAATTCTTCGAATGCGACGACGTTCTGGTCGCGGTCGGCCAGGAAAACGCCTTCCCCTGGATCGAGCGCGACATCGGCCTCGACTTCAACGAATGGGAAATGCCGGTCGTCAACGAAACCACCTTCCAGTCCACCGAACCCCACGTCTTCTTTGGCGGCGACTCGGCCTTCGGACCGAAAAACATCATCTGGGCGGTGGCGCACGGCCATCAGGCGGCGATCTCCATCCATCAGTTCTGCCAGGGCGCCGATGTCAACGATCGCCCGCCGCCGATGGTGACCCTCGCCAGCCAGAAGATGGGCATTCATGAGTGGAGCTACGACAACGGCGTCTCCCTCGACCTCCGCTTCAAGGTCCCGCATCGCGACAAGCTCGTTGCGCTGAAAGACATCAAGGCCGAAGTCGAACTTGGCTTCGACGACAAACTCGCCTTCGCCGAGGCGCAACGCTGCCTCAACTGCGACGTCCAGACCGTCTTCACCGACAATCTGTGTATCGAATGCGACGCTTGCGTCGATATCTGCCCGGTCGACTGCATCACCTTCACCGAGGACGGTGACGAAGCCGAACTGCGAACCCGGCTGATGGCCCCGGCGCACAACCTCGACCAGGCGCTCTACGTTTCCGGGCACCTGAAAACCGGACGGATCATGGCGAAAGACGAAGACGTCTGCCTCCATTGCGGGCTGTGCGCCGAACGCTGCCCGACCGGTGCGTGGGATATGCAACGTTTCTTGATCGATGTAGCCCAGGCAGATACTATGAGGGCGGAGCACGCATGCTGCAGCAAGTAGACCGCGCGGCCAAAGGGGATACCAAAGGGGACGATGCTCTCCAGCGGGTCAACGATTTCGTCGTCAAGTTCGCCAACGTCAACGGGTCCGGGTCGGCCAGCGCCAACGCGCTGTTCGCCAAGGCCGTCCTGCGCATGGGAATAGCGGCAACGCCGCGCAACATCTTCCCATCCAACATCCAGGGCCTGCCTACGTGGTATGAGGTGCGGATTTCCGACGCCGGCCACCTGGCGGCACGCGGCGGCGGCCCCGACCTGATGGTCGCGATGAACCCGCAAACCTGGGACCAGGACGTAAAATCCATCGAACCCGGCGGCTACCTCTTCTACGACAACACCAAGCCCATGCCGCCGGAAAAGTTCCGTTCGGACATCGTCGTCGTTGGCGTTCCGCTGACCGAAATGACCAACAAGGCCTACAGCGACTCGCGGCAACGCCAGTTGTTCAAGAACATCGTCGGCCTGGGTGCCCTCTCCGCCCTGATCGAGATGGATCCCGCGGTCATCGAGCAACTCCTGGGCGAGCAGTTCAAGGGACGCGACAAACTCATCGCGGCGAACATCCAGGCGCTGAACATGGGGCGCGACTGGGTGAAGCAGAACATGGAATGGCCGATCGGCCTGACCCTGCGCCACGCCAACACCGTCGGCGATCGAATCTTCATCGACGGCAACAGCGCCGCCGCCCTCGGTGCCGTTTACGGCGGCGCAACGGTCTGCGCGTGGTACCCGATCACCCCGTCATCCTCCCTGGCCGAGGCCTTCATCCGCTACTGCGGCCGGATGCGGGTCGACAAGGCAACCGGCAAGAACAACTTCGCCATCGTCCAGGCCGAGGACGAACTCGCATCGATCGGCATGGTGATCGGCGCCGCCTGGAACGGAGCACGCGCCTTCACCGCAACCTCCGGCCCCGGCATCTCGCTGATGCAGGAATTCATCGGCCTGGCGTATTTCGCCGAGATCCCAGCCGTGATCTTCGATGTCCAGCGCGCCGGCCCGTCCACAGGCATGCCGACCCGCACCCAGCAGACCGACATCACCGCCTGCGCCTACGCCTCCCACGGCGACACCAAGCACGTGCTGCTGATGCCCGAAGACCCGTATGAGTGCTTCCAGTTCGCCGCCCTGTCGTTCGATCTGGCGGACCGCCTCCAAACACCAATCTTCGTCATGCTGGACCTCGAAATCGGCATGAACGACCGGCTGACAAAACCGTTCGACTGGGACGACAGTCGCCGCATGGATCGCGGCAAGGTCATGACCGCCGAGGAACTCGAATCCGGCAAACTCTTCGGCCGCTATCTCGATGTGGACGGCGACGGCATCGCCTATCGCACGTTGCCCGGCACCCACCCGACCAAGGGCGCGTTCTTCACCCGAGGCACCTCCAAGGACCGCATGGCGCGCTACTCGGAGGAAGGTCCCGACTACCAGGAGAACATGGAACGCCTGCTGAAGAAGCACGGCACCGCCCGATCCCTGGTCCCCCTCGCCATCGAACGGAAAGCCGACAGACCTACAAAGTTCGGAGCAATCTATTACGGCTCCACCAGCCCCGCGATCAACGAAGCCGATCTGATGTTGGCGCAGCAAGGCATCCTCCTCGACCTGCTGCGTGTGCGCGCCTTCCCGTTCGGAGAAGAGGTCGCGGCATTCATCGAAGCCCACGACCACGTATTCATCGTCGAGCAGAACCGTGACGGCCAACTGCGATCGTTGCTGATCAACGAACTGGAGATCGATCCGAAAAAGCTGGGCAAGGTAGTGCATTACGACGGCACCCCCATCAGCGCTCGTTTCATCGCCGGCGCCATCGCCGCCAGCCCCATCGTCAGGCCCAGCGGCGCCACCGAATCAATCGCCGGCAGCCCAGTCCCAGCCAGTGTCGTCAAGCCAATCCAGAAGGCTATGTCATGACCTTCCTAGCCAAGCCGAAGCTGCACCATCCGGAACTGCACAAGAACAGTCTCGGCTACACCCGCCGGGACTACGAAGGTGCGATCTCGACCCTGTGCGCCGGCTGCGGACACGACTCGATCAGCGCCGCCATCGTCCGAGCCTGCTTCGAACTTGAACTGCCGCCGCACCGCATCGCCAAGTTGTCCGGCATCGGCTGTTCCTCAAAAACGCCAACCTATTTCCTCGGCGCCTCGCACGGCTTCAACTCGGTCCACGGCCGCATGCCCTCGGTCCTGACCGGAGCAAACCTGGCGAACCGCGACCTGATTTAACTCGGCGTATCGGGCGACGGCGACAGTGCCTCCATCGGCCTCGGCCAGTTCGCCCACGCCATGCGCCGAGGCATCAACATGGTCTATATCGTTGAGAACAACGGCGTCTACGGCCTGACCAAGGGCCAGTTCTCCGCCACCTCGGACAAAGGTGCCAAATCAAAACGCGGCGTCGAGAACAGTGACGAAGCCATCGACCTGGTCGGCATGGCCCTCCAGCTCGGTGCCACCTTCGTCGCCCGCAGCTTCTCCGGCGACAAGGCCCAATTGGTGCCGCTGATCGAGGCCGCGTTGAAACATGAAGGTGCGGCCTTCATCGACTGCCTGTCCCCATGCGTGGCGTTCAACAATCACGAGGGATCGACCAAAAGCTTCGATTACGTGCGTGAACACAACGCCGCTGTAAACTATCTCGACGTCATCACCGCCCGCGAAGAGATCACCGTCGATTACGCACCCGGATCGGTCGAGATGGTAACCCAGCACGACGGCTCCACCCTGCGCCTGCGGAAACTCCATACCGATTACGACATGCACGACCGAGTGTCCGCGCTGACGTATATGCAGCAGCGCCATGCGGTGGGTGAGATCGTGACTGGCCTGCTCTACGTCGATCCGAACCCGCGCGATCTGCACGGTCACCTGAAGACCTCCGACAAGCCGCTGAACGCCCTGCAGGAAGATGCCCTGGTCCCCGGATCATCCGCGCTCGGAAAGATCAACGCCGGCCTGCGATAGCCAAAGCGGTCAACTTCGCTCTCCGTCGCGAGATCGCCTGCCGCAACCTGCCGCTTGAAACGCCCAGCGCGTTCGCCTCTCGTGCCAGCGGATCGTCGTTTCGCAGCACGCGGGCTCGTGCACTCTGGACATCCCGATGCAGCGAGGCTTCCAGCATCGCGAAGTGATCCATTTCTCCCAACGCCCGATCAAAATGTTCTGCTCTGGCATTGACAGCGCCAACCGAAAACCATGTGAGCAACATGATCACAAATGGGTCACGCTCCGAAGGACCACAGTCCTCCTCATCGCGGCCCTACATCAGCCCGTCACCCAGTCAGCTACCGTCCCTTCGCCGGCGCCCCGTCCTTACCCCCGGGCGTGCGATCGAAAATGCCGAAGATATCGCGCAGGAACCCCGGAGTCAGCGCGCTGACCGGATTGATAGAAATGCCGGGATCATCGATCGGCCCGTCAATCCCAAAGCGCGCGGCAAAAACCCCGCCGCCTTTCTCCGGGCTGAACAGCTTACCCACCAGCGGCAAGTTCCCCAGCATCGAGTTAAAGAAATACGCCGGAACAATCGTGCCGATCATCGATGCCTGCCCCGACGATAGGTTGATCCGGCCTTTGGCGGTCAAGCCCAGCGAGGAATTGTAACCGTGCGCCTCGTCCACGCTCAAATCGGTGCCATCATACTGGAACGGCACGATGACACGGGAAAACGCCATCCCGGGTCCGCGCAATACATCGACCAGGCCATACAGAGTAATAGCCTGCAGCAGCTTTCCCAGAACCGGCGAATTCCTCACCACGACGTCGTCGATCGTCGCCGTGCCCGCCAGGGGATACAGGCCGATCGGTCGGTTGAATATGCCATCGACCGTCAGGTGGCCGGACCGCATGCCCCGGATCGCATCCATTCCCAGCAGGAAACCGCCGGCATCCTTCGCCTCGACCAGAAGCTGTCGTTTATCTCCCCGCGGCTCGATCTTGATGGAGAACCCCGAACCGGCCTGCCCGGACCCCGAGGACAACACGCCAGCCACGTCCAGCAGCCGGATCATCCCGCCCCCGCCCGTCGCCTTCACCCGCACCTCGCCGGCGCTTTCTCCATTCGCCAGGATCGCACGATCGAATCGGGCATCTAACGTCCAGTCCGGGGTCGTCACCTGCGCCGCACCTGGCTTGTCGTCGCCCGTCATCTTCTCGGTCAATTTCGGCGAAAGATCGATCTGGTCGCCTTGCAGCACCACCCCGATCGGCTCGTTCGGCCCAAGATGAACGCTGCCGCGCGCCTGTGTGCGCCCCAGGACGATCGAGTCCAACCGTAACGTCCGGATATGGCCATCCGCCAAATCCGCCGACCCGCTCACCCCCAACCCCTCACCGCGCAGGGAGACCTTGTCGATCTTCGTCAGCCGGTCGTGCGACAGCAGCAACGTCGCCGACGCGCTGCCGATGCTTCCGGACGGTTTGGTCCAGGCCAGCGGGTTGACCGCAAGCGTCGCCAGGGTCAGGTCGCCATTGATCGCCACCGAACCGTCGCCGCCACGCCGTTCGATCAGCACAACGGTCAACGGAACCGGCCCCGCCAGGAAATCCGAGACGTGCAAACCAGCCGCGTCCAGCTTCGCTGCGTCGGGCTGGCCGGTCATCGCGATCTTCTGCACCACCTGATCGGCCGGCCCGGGATTGAAGTCCATCGTGCCATCCAGTGTAACCGGCACCGCCGCCACCGATGCCTGCCCCTTCAGGCTGAGGCCGTCCTTGTCGATGGCAAGGTCGAACACCCCGTCATCCAGTCCCTGGCCGCCCGCGACATCCAGCAGCCGGACCTTCGAAAGATGCGCGTCCGCATGAATCCGCACATCATCCATCTGCAACTTGTTTTCGAGCGGAAACTGAAAATCCAATGTCGTGGACCCGTCCCCGCCGCCGGTCTTCAAAGCGATCGGGTGCGTCGACAGCAGGTGCAGACGCGGCTCCTTCAGCAACGCCAGCGCACTCGCCACCGGCCCCGCGACCTGCGCTCGGATCACCGCGATCTGGTCGCGCAGCGACAGACCCGTGATGCGCATTTGGCTGTCCCCGATCAGCAGATCCGCGCCGTTGCGAACCCGCTGGTGAGCGGACGGCACACGAATATCCAGCGTATCGGGATCGACCAGATGCAGGTGAAACTCCGTCTGTTCCACGGCAGGAACATTGTCGATCCAGGTGAACGTCCCGTTGGTCCCGTCCAGCTCTCCGGTGGCCTTCGTCACCACCACGTCATGCAAAGCATCGTCCGCCTCGATGACGAACGATCCCGCCGCGTGCGTCGCCATGCCCGCGGTCACATGCTCGACCACCCAGGGCCGGGCGCCGCCGCCGATTCCGAGTGGCCACAACCGAGGCAGGTCGGCGACATCGATCTGGCTCAGCCCGAGCGTAAGCGACGCCGAAAGCCGATCCGCCTTATGCACGACGGTCCCGCCGATATCGACGATCTCGGGATTGCCTTCGGGCGTGTGCGCGACATCAAAATGCCCCCGGGTGACGGTAATCGCATCAGGTGCGCCGGACAGTGCGATAGTACCGCTACGTACCGGCACCCGCCCCTGCCCGACCTGGATCTCGCCCTGGCCAATCCGAATATCCGCACGTACCTGGTTTGGCTTGAAACCCGGATCGAATCCCACCGTCGCCGCAACCGATACCGGCACGTCGATACCCGCCATGAACGCCAACTCCGGCGGCAACGCACCCACCCCGGCCGGCCGGATCGACGTCAGCGTCAGCTCAACCCTGGCATCCGCCCCGACCGCCCAATCCGCCTGCATCGTCAACCCAACCCGCTGATCGCCAACCGACAACGGTGCCCGAACCAGGCCCCGAATGTGACCGGTCCCGGCGCGAACCACATCAACGTTCAGATCCGCCGTCCGCACCACCAGTCCGCTCGCCCGATCCCGCAGCGTCACCTCGGTATTTCGGAAATGCGCCCGCTGGATCTGATCGAACAACCCCCGGGACCGCCCATGATCGCTGCTCGCCGGGCGGCCCAACTGTTCCCGCAACTGCCTGAGATCGATGCCGCCGGGTTCGTTCGAATCGTCCGTGCCAATACCCCAGCCAACGTTCAGCGCGCCGCCAGCCTCCCTTGTGATGGCGATCTGGGCGTGATCCACTTCGATGGCGCGCGGAACGATGCGACCAAGCATCAGCCCCGCCAGCGAAAATGTAAGGTGGGCAGCCGGTGCCGCGACCAGCCGCCGCCCCGCCGGATCGGTGATCGTGATATCGGACAGACGCAGATCGAGCGGATAGTCGGCGCCTTTATGAAAGCCTTCCCACGCCAGGACCATGCCATCGAATGAGAAACGAACCGGTGCCGAATCATCGACCAGTGCGGCTCTTACCTGGTCCGACCACCCGCCAAGGTCGATCGGGCCCTGTGCCAGGCGCCACGCGACCCCCGCCATCAGGCAGGTTGCCACGACCAGAAGGCCGGTGCCCAAGGCCAGCAGCCGATGCACGGCCTTCGACGTATGATGGATAGCCCGCCCGGTGGAGCGGACCACCACATGACGTCTCGAGCGATGGAACCAGCCCCCTTCCTTATGCCACGCCATTGGCCCGCCCCTTACGATGAGGCCGCGGCGGACAGGCTCGTCGGGCGCTTCCAGGCAATCGGCCAGGCCGAAACCCGGCTACTGAAGACTCCAGGCGTCCTGCCCATGCTGCGGTCCTTAGGAGGCAACAGTCCTTACCTCGCTGCTTTGGCCGAGCGAGAACCCGAAACCGTCCATCGTTTGGTCACCCAAGGCCCCAAGGCCGCCTTTGCGCAGTGTCTTTCCAGCCTTACCCATGTCTCTCTCTCTGTCAGGCGACCCGACATCGCCGCCGCCCTCCGCCAGGCAAAGCGAGGCGCCGCCTTGATCGTCGCGATTGCGGATGTCGGCGGAATCTGGCCACTGGAAACGGTAACCGCCGCCCTCTCCGAACTCGCCGAGGCGACACTCGGACTGGCGATCCGCCACCTGCTTCGTATCGCCCATGACACAGGCGAGATCCGCCTTCAGGACGCCAATCGCCCAGAGGTGAATTGCGGATTCGTGGCCCTGGCAATGGGCAAGCTCGGTGCGGCCGAACTGAACTACTCCTCCGATATCGACCTCATTCTGCTGTACGACGCCACCGCGCCGGTCTACGTCAGGGGCCGCGTCGCCGCCAGCATCGGCTCGTTCACATCCCGGTTGGCGCGTGATCTGATCACCCTGATGGAGGCGCGAGACGCCAACGGATACGTCTTCCGCACCGATCTGCGGCTGCGCCCAGACCCGGCCGCGACTCCCCCCGCCGTGTCCCTGCACGCCGCCCTGTTGTACTACGAGACCATGGGCCAGAACTGGGAGCGGGCCGCCATGATCAAGGCCCGCCCCGTCGCCGGCGACCTTCCGCTCGGTCACCGTTTCCTGGAGGCGATCCGTCCGTTCGTCTGGCGCCGCGGCCTGGATTTCGCGGCCGTCGCCGACATCCACGCCATGAAGCGGCGGATCGACGTCGCGAAAAAGACCGCGCTGGGCCGAACGGGCGATCCCGTGGCGCGCATCGCAGGTCATAACGTGAAGCTGGGCGAGGGCGGCATACGGGAGATCGAATTCCTGGTGCAGACCTTGCAAATGGTGTGGGGCGGCCGCGATCCAACGCTCCGCGTCAAGCCCACACTCCCGGCAATGGTGCGCCTCGTGGAAACCAGCCACCTGGAGGAAGCATCCCGCCGCCAGCTTGAGGACTCGTACCGGTTCCTCCGCCAGGTCGAGCATCGCATCCAGATGGTAAACGACCGCCAGACCCATAACCTGCCGGAGCAGCCTGATGAGATGACCCGGATCGCCCGGTTCATGGGGTATCCCGATGCGCGGACATTCGCCGATGATTTTCTGCGCCACGTGGATATCGTCCGCGCCAACTACCGGGCGGTCTTCGCGTACGTTCCCGACCTGCCCGGCACCGAGGCAGCCGGACCCGAACTCGACTTTCGCGGTGACGATCCGAACCCCGAGGCAACCATCGCGGCACTGAACGGCCTCGGCTATCATGACCCCAAACGGATCATCGCAGCGGTCCGCCAATGGCTCGCCGGCCGAGTCCGGGCCCTGCGGTCAAGCCGGGCACGTGATCTGATGACGACGATGGTGCCCTCGATCCTGGTGGCCTTGGGACGGCAGCCCAACCCGGATGAGGCATTCAACCGGTTCGACCGCTTCATCGGCGCTTTGCCGGCAGGCGTCCAGCCAATGTCGCTGTTCCAGCAGAACCCGATGCTGCTGGACCGCATCGCCGCCGTGCTCGGCGCCGCACCGATGCTGTCGGAACATCTCGCGCGATACCCGAGCGCGCTGGAGGGCCTGCTGACGAAAGAAGACGTGGGCGATGCAAGGCGCATGCTGCGCTCGCGCATGGCCGATGCAGGCGGCCTGGACGATGTCATCCAGATCGTCAGGCGTGCCGTGAAGGAGTGGGATTTCTTCCTGTCCGCCGCGACGCTCGAAGGACGACTGGATGCCAACGCGTCGGGCCGGCAGCGGACCGCGCTCGCCGAAGCAGCGTTGTCGGTCCTGGTGCCCGCCGTCCTGGCGGATTTCGCCACCCGCTTCGGCCGGGTGCCCGGCGGTACGCTGGCGGTCGTTGCGATGGGCAAGGCAGGCGGCCGAGAAATGATGGCCGGCTCCGACCTCGATCTGATGTTCATCTACGATCACCCTGCCGATGTCACCGAAAGCCGCGGGCCCCGCAACCTTCCGGCCAGCCAGTGGTTCGTGCGCGCCGTGCAGTCGTGTATCGCTGCGCTGACCGCCCCGGGGCCGGAAGGCCAGATGTACGAACTGGACATGCGCTTGCGGCCATCAGGCAACAAAGGGCCGATCGCCGTCTCGTTGGAAAGCTTCAAACACTATCATGAATGGGACGCCTGGACCTGGGAGCGCATGGCCCTGACCAGGGCGCGCGTGGTCGCCGGACCTCCGGAGATGCGCCGGCGGGTCAACCAGGCGATCGAAACCGCAATCCGGCGGCAGCAGCAGCCGGATCAGATCCGGGCCAACGCGACGACCATGCGCGCGCGCATGACGCGGGACCTTCGCCCGCACGGGCCGTGGGATGTGAAGCTGCGTCCCGGCGGCCTTATCGACATTGAATTCATCGCCCAGACCCTGCAGTTGATCCACGCCCGCGACCCCGGCTTTCGCCGTAGCCAGACAACCCACATCGCGCTACAGCGCCTCAGCCAGGCCGGTGTGATCGCCCCACCTGATGCAAAGCTGCTGATTGAGGCCGAACGCCTCTGGCGCACGATCCAGGGCATGCTACGAATGACCGTCGGCCGTGTCGAAACCGCCGCATTGCCGCGCGCGTCGGCATTGCCGCTGTTGCTGGCGGCCGTACGAGCGGGGGTATCCGTGGCTGACACCGACGACCTGTTGCGTAAGTCAGACGACATCGCGCGGCAGGTCCGAATAATGTTTGAGCGTTATGTGGGGAAACCAGGCTGATGAGTCTCGCGGAAGGTGATACGGCTCCCGATTTCCAGATGCCCGCCACGGCCGGCCGGACGGTCAGCCGGGAGAGCTACCACGGCAAACCATTCATCCTGTATTTTTATCCGAAGGCCGACACTCCGGGCTGCACCAAGGAAGCCTGTGCATTCCAGGAGGCCATGCCGCATCTGGAGGAGATTGGTCTCGACGTCATCGGCGTATCGCCCGATAAAATCAAACCAATCGAGAAATTCGCCACCAAATTCGGGCTGACCTTCCCGCTCGCGTCCGATGAGGGTCACGCCGTGGCGGACCGCTACGGCACCTGGGTCGAGAAATCGATGTACGGCCGAAAATACATGGGAATGGAGCGCACCACCTTCCTGATCGGCCCAGACGGGAAAGTACTGAAGGTCTGGCGGAAGGTAAGCGTGACCGGCCATGCCGACGACGTAATGAAAGCGGCCCGGGCGGCGAAGCTGGTCTAGCCGCCGTTCGCGCCGCCAGAGCCGGCCCGGGTTCAGACGAACCAGCCTGCGGCACGATCGGATAGCCCTGCGACGGCCTCGCAACGTTCTGCGGGCCGCGAACCGAGAAATGCGGCCCCTTGTGGTTAAGCACATGCAGCTTGCTGGCCTCGATATACCGCCCGGTCTTCAGGTCGCGGATGATTGCGTCGTCTTCCCAGCTATCCCACAACCCAGTAATGACATCTTAGAATTCTTGCGCCCGCTCATACCGCAAATCGTGATCCAGATGCCGCTCGTGGCTAAAGCTCTGCGCCTCATCCACGTTCTGTGACGTCACCAGGTTCCACCCGGCGCGACCCTTGCTGATGTGGTCGCAGCGGGGCCACCTGGGAGGGATTGTCGGCGTCGTGATCCGTCAGGGTCTGCGCCACGATCATGCCGCTGGCGGCATCAACCGCGAGATGCAGCTTGCGCCATGTCCGGCGCGACCTCGCGCCATGTTTCGCCTCCAGCCATTGGCCCGCGCCGTAGACCTGCAGGCCGGTGCTGTCGATCAACACATGCAACGGACCATGCGGCATGGCCGTCCGCCGGATCACCGAGACTGACAAAATGAATTTGGTGCATACGCCAATACGACCTCTTCATTTGCCCACATCAGACATCTGCGCAAGTATTACTCATTGAAGGGTGAGAACGAAAATTACAACCATTCGTAAGATTCGTGACTACTTCGATTGATTCCCCGACGCCGGTTTGGGGGCTTTCCGGTAACGAGTCGAGCATGCGACCGCGCGACTTTTAGTCAGGAGGTTGGAGGCCTTCGGCGCTGATCTTGAGGGGGCCTCGCCCCGTTGGTGAGTGCCGAGCGGCGAGACTGCCGGAGTTACAAAAAAGCCGTGGAGGAAGAGCCATGAAACCAACCAACCGACGGGACGTGCTTGCAGGTCTGGCTATCAGTGCGGGAGGGATGCTCGCCGCGAGCAGTGCCTCGGCGAGCGACGCGCCTGCCTCCGCGGCCGGGCATCGTGTGTCGCCTGCGATCGACGGACCGATGCTGACGTCGCACAAGCCCGAGGAGTCCATTCTCTTCAAGTACTCAATGGATGCCGCGGAGCCGAAGGTCACGTCGGGTGGCTGGGCGCGGGAGGCCACCGCCCACCAATTCCCGATTTCTCAGGGCATTGCCGGCGTGCACATGTACCTCAACCCGGGGGCCTCGCGCGAACTCCATTGGCATGCGATCGCCGCCGAATGGGCCTATGTGCTGGATGGGCGCTGTCAGACAACAGTAATCGACCCGCAGGGCCGCTCGGAGGTCCTCAACTTCGCGCCAGGCGATCTCTGGTTCTTCCCGCGCGGCCACGGCCACTCGATCCAGACCATAGGCACCGAGCCATGCCACTTCATCCTGGCCTTCGACAACGGGCACTTCTCCGAAAACGGAACGTTCAGCATCACCGACTGGCTGAGCCTCGTCGATCCGCAAATGCTGGCCCAGAATCTTGGTGTGGCAGCCTCGACATTTGCCGGCTTCCCGAAAGGTGAAACCTACATCATGCAGGGCCGCGTGATCCCCTTGGATTCGCCCGCGGCGCGCGAGGTCAACGACAACGTCGGCCCCAACACGCACCGCTACTGCCTGATGGCGCAGCGGCCGGTACGCGAATTCCCTGGCGGCACGGTGCATCTGGCCTCGGCGCGCGAATTCCCGATGTCCAGCACGATGACCGGCGGGGTCATGAAGCTGAAGCCTGGCGCGCTCCGGGAACTGCACTGGCACCCGAACGCCAATGAGTGGCAGTACGTGGCCCGCGGACGCACCCGCGTCACTCTGTTCGGCTCTGACGGCCGACTAGCCATGTCGGATTTTGGCCCGGGCGATGTCGCCTATATTCCGCGCGGCTATGGACATTCAGTGCAAAGCATTGGGGACGAGGAGAGCGAGATCGTGCTGTCCTTCGACAGTGGCGAGTATCAGGAGATCTCCCTCTCGCAGTGGTTGTCCACCACGCCGCGCCATCTTCTTGCCAACAACTTCGGGGTGGAGGAGGAGGTTTTCGCCCGTTTCCCGAAGAGCCAAGTCTATATCGCCGCAGGTTGACCGGCGAAACCAACTTCCGGCCGGTCACCGCGAGCGCGCTTCGGTCGGGGTCCAGCGGGGCGGTTCCCGCTTATCGGCAAGCCATCGAGCCCTGATTTTCTTCGCGTTATTTGAACATATGGAGACTTCCAAATATGTCCGATTACGTCAAACCCGAGGCCTTGATTGGCAGTATGATTGAATCCGGGACGAGCAAGGCAAGTCTCCCTGCTGCCGACCTACTCGTGCGCGGGGCGCTTGCCGGCGCCTATTTGGCCTTCGTCACCTCCATGGCCTTTCTTATCGCGGCCCAAACCGGACAGTTCATCGTCGGCGCGCTGTTGTTCCCTGCCGGCTTCGCGTTGATCGTGGTTCTGAAGCTTGAGTTGCTGACGGGCAATCTCGGGATCATGCCAACGGCATTCTTCTCCGGCGAGATCGGCCTTGGCGCCGTGCTCCGCAACTGGGTGCTGGTCTTTCTCGGTAATCTTCTGGGTAGTCTTTTGTACGCCGGACTTTTCTGGATCGCGGCCACGGACGCCGGCCACGATGGTGGCGGACCGATCGGCGATCAGCTTCGGGCGCTCGCCGTGCATAAGACCACTGCATACGAGACTTTGGGAATGGCCGGACTTCTCACGGTCTTTGTACGAGCCATCCTATGTAACTGGATGGTCAGCCTGGCCTCTGTAATGGGCCTGGCCTCGACCTCGACTGTTGGCAAGATCCTCGGTTGCTGGCTGCCGATCTTTATATTCGTGTCGCAGGGTTTCGAGCACAGCGTCGTCAACATGTTCGCCATTCCCGCCGGCATGATGCTGGGCGCCAACGTCAGCTTCTATGATTGGTGGGTCTGGAACGAGATTCCGGTAACAATCGGCAACGCCGTTGGAGCGCTGGTTTTCACCGCCGGCGCCTTATACTTCACTTATCATCGAACAATCGTCACTTCGCGGGCGATCAGCCGACCAGGGGTACAAGCGATGGAATCATCGCATTAAACCCCAGTGGGCGTGTTGGTGAGCTCTGTCACGCCCTCAGCCCATCGCATGATGAGCCGGTGGCCGACTGGGCCTGGCAAGTCGGCCACCAACTATGGCCAACGCGCGCTAATCGAAACGACGACGGGCCGCTACAAGGCGCTGATTGGACCTCGGCTACGAACTCGCGGCTTCGCTGCCCAGCCGATCGAGGCTGCAATTGGCGCGGAGGTCCTGAACGGAATCCTGGCGACCGGACGCCCGAAATCTGTCCGCGGCCAGCGCGGCATCGCATAGGTGGCCCGGGGCCGGGATCATCTCGCCTTCTATCCGCGAAGTGCACCAGCGCCCCACGCCCGTCTCCCCGGTCGCCGCTCGGCATAAACAGACCTTTGACCTTCTCGGGCGATCGCCGCAATGTGCATCACTGGCGCGGCAATGAACACAACGAGGGCTGCGCCTGTAACAAAAGCAAGGAGATGCCACCATGCGCCATAATCGCCTACGGGCGCTGCTCACCGCCGGGAAACCCACTCTTGGCACGCATCTTCTGTCGACCTGGCCGACGCTCGTCGAACTG
This sequence comes from Rhodopila sp., assembly GCA_028291505.1. Classification (GTDB taxonomy): domain Bacteria; phylum Pseudomonadota; class Alphaproteobacteria; order Acetobacterales; family Acetobacteraceae; genus Rhodopila. Next base: position 18,273 of record JAQGHW010000695.1, read on the forward strand.
GTCGGCCAGGCGGGCAACTATGACTATGTCGAATTCACCGCGGAATACTCACCCTTTAATATGCACGACCTGGACAATCTCGGCCGCGCGTTGGAGCTGAAAGACCTCGGCGGAATGATCAAGGTCGAGCAGACCCAGTGGACCCACCAGGCGATGCGTGCCATCGGCTCAGGCTTCCAAAGCGTGCTGTTTGCCGATCTGCGCACGGTCGCAGACGCGCACGCCTGCGTCGCGGCGGTTCGCGCTGAGACGCCAGGATCCGGCGGCCGCCTCGGCGTGGGCATGCGGCGCGACGTAGGCACCGTGCGGGACGGCGGTTCGCCCGCCTACGTCGCCGCGCTCGACGAGGTGGTGATTGCGGTGATGGTTGAGAAGCGGGAATGCGTCGAGGACCTCGATGCGATCCTGTCTGTCAAAGGCATCGACATGGTGCAGTTCGGCGGATCGGATTACGCGATGAGCATCGGTGTCACCGGCCAGCGTAGTCACCCCGACGTGGCGAGGGCCGAACGCAAGACGATCGAGACCGCGCTGAAAAAGGGCCTGCATCCGCGCGTGGAGCTCGGCGACATCGCGCAGGCGGCGCCATATCTGGAAATGGGCGTGAAGCATTTCTGCATCGGCTGGGATGTCCGCATATTGCACGACTGGTGGCGTACCAACGGCGAGGGCATGCGCGGCATGCTGGAAGATACAACACCGGCGGCGCAACCCGCCAAGCAGACTGTCGGAACCTACTGAGGCGCGTCCGGGAAAGGGATTTGATCCCTTTCCCGGCCAGCGAACTGTCAAGGTTGCGGATCGGAACCGTACAGGCAGGGCAAACCGTCAGGCCTCGATGGTGCGCAAAGCGATATTGGGTTTATGAGAACCAGCAGAAGAAATAAAATGCAGCGGGCCGTTACGATTTCATCGGCAACCAGACCTCGATGATGTTGCGGTGTGAGCCGACCGAACTGGGGGTCTTCTCAATCTTCCAGCCATACCCCGAATCTCCCAACGACTTGCCGATCATTCGGGCAAGTGCGTGATGTCTCTCCTCTGAGAATTTGATCACCGCCTCGCCAGACAAGTTGGCCTGGGCCTTGAAACCAGAGCTGCTCAAATTCGACGCGATCCGCGCCGCCAGGCTCCGCGCATTCGCTTCGGCGCGCGACGATCCGAGCGGATAATAAACCCACAACTCGGGCTTCGCCGTGTCAGGTTCAGCGACTTCAGCCACAGCCCCCGTCGGCGGCGGGCTGGCCACCGCGTTCGGTTCATGCTGCGGCGCGACGGGCTCGCTGTACTGTGGTCCTGGCGTGACGGCGGCGGGCGGCGTGGCAGCCGCGGCTACGTCTGGCGGATCAGGCGCGCGCTGTTCTGCGGGCGGCGACTGAGACGGATGGGGGATGCTCAATGAGGGAGCCCCGGGAACCGAGTTGACAGGCGCGGGATTAGCCGACCCGTCCGCGTGAGCGTCGACTTTGGCCATGTTTTCAGGCGGTCGAGGTTGCGCTATGTTCGGCGGCGCAACCGGTTGATCAGCGGGGGCGCTTGCCGGGGCGGACTGGACCGGTGCCGTCCCGACGGCCGAATCGGGTGGGGCGTCCCGGTGAACGTGAGACGGTCCCGAGATATGCAGAAATGCCGCCGCAGTGCCCATCAAGACGAGCACGATGGCCAACAGCACACCTGGCCCATGCGCCCGACGGAAACCTGTTCTGCCGCCTTCAGCGTTCGCTATGACCTGTCGGGTGCGCAGGTCGTCCACCATACGCAGAAGCCGTTCTTCCCGGTCCGTAGCCGGATAATTTGGTTCCCTGGCGGGATTCTCATCCAATCGCGATCTGCTGTCCATCGAGCCCGACTACTTCATGCAGGTCTCCATCCCAACCCTCCACTGCCGCACTTGCGCGGAAGTGATCTCACGCGCCTGACCGACAAGGTGAGGTGCCCCGTGCTGGGCATGGCTGTCCTGGCCGAACGGCTTCCCAAACTGGCGGTACCCTTCGCGCACGGAACCGTTCGCCTGGCCGGGATCGTCCGGCTCTTCGGTCATGCTGCAGGGGGGCGATCAATTGCAAAATCTTGGGAATCCAGATCGCCCGTGCCGATTCGTGATGATCGGAAAACGCTCTAGACCCACGGGGCAGCCGGTTCGAGATCGTCGAATATGCAAACGTCCAGTTCACCAAGGCCCACGCATGTCCTCCGGCGGCATGGGATTTTGCCCTCGACAAGAACGAGAAGGCGAGGCGCGGACCGGTCAACAAGGGCATGAGAGCGTAACAACCATGACGAAGCCCGGCCCGATCGCTCGCGGCCAACATCCGCCCGGCGCCTCGGTGCAACGCCGCGACCGGATCGTTACCTGGCCGGTGCACGACCTCCGGTGACTACCGCCGGCGCCGGTGTGTTGTGTCGGTTGTCGATCTCTTCGAACGTGCGGCCCTTGGGTTCGAACCCAAACACCCAGAACCCGATCACGCCGAGGATATACCACGCGGCGAAGTAACTCAGTGCCGGACCGAGCATGACGAGGTTGGGTGCGGCGGGCCTGATCACATCGCCCGCGCCCATGATCAGCGCCAGCCCGAGCGGCCCGACGAATTTGCCGCAGTTGCCGACACCATAGCTCAGCCCCATGCCGCTGGCGCGCAGCCGGGCCGGCCAGATCTCCGCCATGTATGGCCCGACGACGGTGTAGACGGCGCTGCCGAAAAAGCTTTGCGCCACCATCAGGATAAAAAATAGCGATAATCCAAAGACATAGACATCGTACAGATAGCCGTCGAGCACCATCAGCACCGCCGACAGCACGCAATAAAGCGTCCCGGCAACGCGCCGCCCCAGGGGTTCGATCAGCGCGGTGATGCTGAACCGCCCGAGGACCCCCGCCAGATTAACGAATATCATCAGGAAGGCTGCGTATTCCGGGGCGATCTTGGGCACCAGGACCAGCACCAGCAGGGTCGGTCCCCACAACCCAAGTGAAGCGCCCCCAGTCTGGGTCAGGCCGGTGAGGCACCCGGTGGCCACCAACCGCGGATATTTGAACAACTCGACCCAGCGCGCTTTCTCGAACGTGGGCGCCGTACTTGGCAAGGCGATCTCTTGGGGATCGATCATCAGCGCCCAGCCGAGCGACTGTCGCGCCTCTTCATAGCGTCCCATGAGCATCAGCCACCGCGGCGACTCCGGCACCCAGTAACGGATCATGAACACCAGGACCAGCGGCGCCAGGCCGACCAGGAACAGACCGCGCCAGCCAACGATCGGGAGTAGCTGCCAGGCCACGAGACCGGCCAGCATGCTGCCCGCCGGCAGCAGTGTCGTAACCAGCGCACTGACCCAGCCACGTTTGTAGGCCGGGATGAATTCCTGCACCAGTGGCAGATCGATTGCGAAAATGCCGGCGTTGCCGACTCCGACAAAGAAGCGGAAGAACACCAGGAAGGCCCATCCCGGGATGAAGCCATCCGGCCCTGGTGTGAAAACCATGGCACCGGTGGCGAGCGAGATGGTGATCGTCGACAGGATGAACACCGTGCGGCGGCCGATCCTGTCGCCGAGCCAGCCCCAGTAGAAGGCGCCAGGCACCGCGCCGAGACCGGAGGCGAGCAAGATTGCCCCACCCTCCCAATAGGTCAGTGACCATTGCTTGGTCAGCGCCGCGGTGACGTATCCGATCAGGAAGAAGTCAAAAAAGTCCAGCAGGTCTGCCACATTCGCCGTGCAGATCAACTTCCACTGATTAACCGTCAGCTTCTTCTGTTGTTCCAAGAGCTCAATCATGACGTTCCCTCCGCTGGCCGGCGGACGGCGAAATGACGGACCCCACGCGACGATTTTCGCCGTTTCGCGTGGGTGGTAAGAGTGCCCAACCGGCCACCGGTGGCCGGAAACGCCAGCCAATTCGACCATAACCTCAAGGAGGGACTGCCATCAAGGACGCTTCGCGCCCGTACCCGGTGGCCTTCGGTCCCCCATGACGGCAGTTCCAAGGTTATGCACAGGGATTGGACGACAAGGGCATGACGGAGGAACCAGGACGATGAAGGTCGGTCTGATCGGTCGCGGCCAGCATCCGCTATTTTGAGGGATATAACGACTTTACTATCGGGCGGGCTTTGGAGAGGATTGTTATGAGACGCACCGAGGACGGTTGCCGGCGAATTAGTGCCAAGGTCGGCCGCTCCAGGCTCACATACGCCACCCAACCCACCGCCGAACTGGCCAACAAGCTGCCGCCGATCACCACCGCCGTCAGAGAAGTGCCGCCCGAGACACCGAGACGTTTGACGACGAGCCCGATCACGGGCACGACGAAACCATGGGTCAGGTAGATAGCATAAGAGGCGTCACCGGTAGCCAATAGCCAGCGAGGTATCCGGGGGGCAAGCACGGGTTCCAGCGCTACCGCGCCAGCGACCATCATCGCCGCCGGCAGACCCCAGACAAACGGCCGCAGCAGGCCTGAGATAACCGGAACTGTCATGATTAGCACCGTTCCGCATGACAACGACAAGGCAGCGACGCTGGCTGGCAAATGGCGGCCACGGCGCAACGCCAGTGCGATCACCACCCCATAAAGGAACTCCAACACGATGGGATTGGCGAAATCGGCCGCGTCCGGCCAAAACGGTTGCCGCAGCACCCCCAGGAGATAGACCACACCCAGCACGGGGCCGGCCACGCGCAGGATTGGCTGCCGCAGGTGCAGCGCCAACCCTACCAGCAGGTAGAAGAACATTTCGTATGTCAGCGTCCATCCGACCGGAAGCACCGGCTTGAACTCGCCGGTTGCGTCATGCAGCGGCAGCAGCGCGTATGATGAAAGGACATAGACCCAATTAAGTTGTGTGCGCATAACCAGTTGCGGCAATACCAGCACAGCCGCAATCTTGGCGGTTGTCACAAGCCAGTACAACGGCACAATGCGCGTGATGCGATGGCGCAGGAAGACCAGTCCGGCATGGGCGCGGTCGGCTAGCCGCTCGGTCGCCAGCACCATCACCAAGCCGCTGATGACGAAGAAGATATCCACGCCGGCCGAACCGTTCGCCCATAGTGGCACGTCAGGACCGGTGAACTGCGCCGTCAACAAACCGCCAGCGTGGAGGGCCACGACGAACAAGGCTGCGACCGCGCGCAAAGCCTGCACGGTGAATAGATCGGTGCGTCGCGGCGACATGGCAAATACTCCTTGACGGTGCCTGGCATTCGCTGCCGCCGCAGGCGGATTCATCGGCGTTACTGGCGGAAAGCAGAGTTTGGCGCGTGAGATCACCGAGTTTGGCCGGCGGCCTTGTTCTTTGTGCGTTAATCAAGAATTCGCAGAACGCAGAGTCGTAGGCAGTATCTATGAGAATCGAAGATATTAGGAAGATGGTTTCCGTTCAGCGCGACTTATCGTAATACCCGTTTATGCCTTTTGCCCGGTTGCGGCTTCGACAACCCGGGTCCACTTGCATTCTGGACCGAGGTCGACTTGCGAAAGTCGGGCTAGAACTCAAGACGATAAAGGCGGACCCACAGATCCGGTTCGGCTCTTCCATCTTTCTTGACGTTGAAGCGTTCACTACTGTCCGGTGACAGAACCTGTGTTGTGCGCCATAGAGACGGCTTCTGCGCTAGTTGCTGACGGAACTCCTCCGTCGCCCAGATTTGTCCGGGCCGGACATGCGGCTCCACGCGGGCAGCGCATAGAATCGCGTCTCCCCCCACGACCATCGGCGCTGCATCGCCGCTCCCCGTTCGCATCTGCACCTCGCCGTAATGCAAGGCTATGCGCAGGCGAGGCTGGCCGGCGGCCTGGTATGCGTCGTCCATGATGTGTCGGGCGATCTGCGCCAGTGCCCCCGGATCGTCGTGGGCGATCAACACGGAATCGCCGGCCCCCGCCTCCGCGAAGGCCGCCCCGCGGGCCCAGCGGCTTACGGCATCTTCCAATGCTTGCCGGACCGGGGCATCGGACCGGGCGTGCATCAGGCCGCCATACCCGTACACGTCGCCTTTGAGTACGCAAAGCCTATGCACGTTGGTCGTGCTCGCCGCGCTGTCCATCTCTCGCCATGGCCGGCCATAGCCCACGATGTTCACGCGGTGGACACGTTGCAGATAGGCTGCATTCAGCCGACTGATCACGTCGTGCAAGACAGGATGGATCAGGTAGTGCGTGGCCTCCGGAAGCAACCCATCTGGTTCGAGGGTCGCCTCGCCCGGCCGCAGGAACCGCTGGGCCCACTCTCCGCGCACGTGGTCATGATGAACGTAACCGAGCAGCCCCACCCGGTAAAGCGCGCAGAAAACGTGCTTTTCTTCGCCGCCGGTCGCCAGGCTGTGCTCGAAGAACAGTCTCTCCAGTTCCTCGCGACTCAGCACATTACCGGGGAGACGTCGCAGCAGCTGTTCGAGTTCCAGATTGCCGATGTGCGGAGCGATCTCGGCCAGATACTCGTGGGCGATCTCGCTCGCGGCCTGGTGCACGACTTCCTTGAAGCGTAACTCGCTTCTCCGCTCATGTGGCCGGAGTGCAGCCAGGCGCTCGCCAATGGTCATCAGGTCGCGCGGGCGGAGCAGAGTGTGCCGGCAAATAAACTCAAAGCCGCTTTCTTCTTCGCGCGTGTATGCGTCGGTGACCGTTGTCCGCCCCAGGAAGGCCTCGAGTGGATCAGCGCGCAACCGCTCCGGACTGACCATCATGCCGTCCTTCAACAGGCGCACGTTGTTGACAAAAATCTCCCGGAGGCCCTGCGGGGAATAAGCGATATCGACAACGTTGCCGCGGTACTGCTGGGCCATCACGGTCGTTTTGGCCAGGCGCGCGTAGGCTTCTTTGCGCACGGCTGCAAAAATCTTGATGTGATGATTGATCCGGCGAAGCTGATAGGCGACCTCCACCAGGCCGAGCTGCGCGAAGTGCCACACGCTTGGTGATAGTTCGCCGGTAACGCTCGGATGGCTCGTCGGGCCTTCGACATGCTTGTTGAAGTACTCATCAACACCGTCGACAAAAATGGCGACCGGCGAGGTGACTGCGCGGAGCCGCGGCACCAGATGGCCGTCAGTGTCAGTGCCACAGCGCTGCAGCTCGCTCGGGGTGAACTCAAGCAGGCGAACGAAATGGTCAATGACGCCGTGCAGCCGTTGGTCAGCGATCAGGCCGGCCAGGCCGGGACCAACCTTGAGCCCGCGCACCGCGCCCAGGTGTTTCAAAGTCGCCAGAGAAATCGCTGTGAGCCAGATTTTTGACCAAGGAAGCGGAGAGACGACGAAAAACGCGAGTTCCTCCCGGCTGAAAATCTTGTCGCCGATCGGTTTGTCCAACAGGGCCCCGGTGGGCAGGCAGGCGGCCCGGCCCTCACGCTGGTAGAGGATGCGCTTGGCTTTGAGCAACAGCGTCTTGCCGAATCCCTTGGTGCCGATGACGATGAATTTGTCGTCCCGGTCCGAACTCAGAAAACCGTCAATTTCTGGGGTGCGGTGCAGCAGCGACTCGTCGAAATCCTCCGCCACCTGGATGTCGTCCGCGTCCACGGTCCACGCGCGCATGCGGTGCCCCCCCGGAGTGTCTCACGAGAGTAGTTGAAGCCGTGGCTGGGGACAACTCTGACGCCGGAACAGGGACGACGGGAGCCGATTGAGGTTCTAGTATCGCGCATCATAGGAGCGCGATACGTCGGTTTTGGTTTGAAGTCGCCGATTCACGCGGCAAATCGTGGTCGCGTTGCGACTCACGCTTCTCTGCGATCGGGTACTAGTTTCGGCCACCTGTTCACTGAGAGACCGTCCAGAACCTGGGGGTGAAGATGCCCTGCCCCCGATCGCCCCGTGACGACCGGCAACCTCAACGGACCGGACCAGGCCGTCACGAGAACCTTTTCTTCTGGCGCTGACGTTCCGTCCGGCAATTGTTCCCCCCCGGGTTTTCGACGGTCTCATACTTGCCGGCGCGAGCGTCGACAGAACCGGAGCGGCACCCTGAAGGAGGTTATCGTCAAGCCATGTTGACAGGCCGCGTCACTCGGGTTGATCTGGACAACCTGATCACAAACTCCCGGCGGGTTGAACCGCGGGGCGGGGAAGCGCCTAGGTATGCAAGTCGGCGAAGGCGGTCGAGGTCCTAGTATCGCGCATCATAGAAGCGCGATACGTCGGTTTTGGCTTGAAGTCGCCGATTCACGCGGCGAATCGTGGTCGCGTCGCGACTCACGTTTCTCTGCGATCGGGTACTAGCGCTTGGCGAAATCGACGAGTGCGGCGAAACCGGTCTCGGTGCCGACAGCTAATTGAGTGCCGTCCGGGCTCCACCCCAGCGTGCTGATCGGTCCATGGTCGGGGGGTACGACTGGCAGGATGCGAGAAGAGGCGATATCCGCCACCACGACCAGCCCGTCACTAAAGCCGCCGGCAACGATATCGTCTTTCGGGTGGCAGGCGACCTGGGTACAGATGATGCCGTCGCCGCCGGCAAGCTCGATCGGGGCCTTGCCCATCGGACCGCCGCCAAAAAACGGCCACAGCACCATCGCGTCGGCGCCGCTGCTCGCCATCCATTTGCCGTTCCGGCTGAACGACAGGCTGCTGGTTTTGGCGGGGTAGCCGCTCATGCGCATGTGTGCGCCGTCCGGCAGTTTCCAGCCGTGCAGGGCGTTTTCCTGCATCGCGGTCACCACCGCCTCGCCTTCCGGGTGGATCAGGATGCCGGTATGGCTCCCCTTCCACTCCAATTTTCGAGGTGTGTCGGTCTTTGCCGCAACGAACCACAGCGAGGCGCCGTTGTAGTGCGAGGCGCCAATCCGCTTGCCCTTGCCGTCGAACACCAGGCCGGTGACGGTGGAAGGGTGGATGAGCTCCTTCAGCAACTGCCCGGACTGGTCGAACAGACGCACGATTTTTCCCGCGCTGGCGGCGATCAGGCCCTTGCCCTTGTCAAGCGCGTAAGTGGCGACGTGCTCGACCCACTTCGACCCGAAGCTCGCCACGTCGGAAATGCTGCCGTCGCCGGCGATGCGACGCAGCTTGCCGTCGTCTCCGCCTGAGATGAAGCCATCGCCCGTCGGATCGGTCGCGAAATCGAGCACGGCCCCGTCATGCACGGTGACCGATGTCCAATCCGTGGGAACGCCCACCTGCGCGATCCGCACGGTTCCATCCCCGAGAGCGAAGCCGGTTCGGCGCCCGTCCCGGGAGAAGCCGGCAGCAACCACGAAGGCGTCGAGATCCCGTGAGATGCCGCGGGATCGCAGCAGGAAGGCGGCTTCGGCTGTTTGGCTCATGATGGGGCAACATCCGTTATATGAGCGAAGCGGTCATCAGTTTTGGTCTGCCATGACCAGGTAAAACGGCGGATGGCCCGGACACGCCCCCAGGCCAGTTACAGTGAGGCCACTTAATCCGCCGCGCAGCTTTCGAACCCGCGGCGCAGTTGCGGGCGGTTCAGGTTGCGGCCAATGAACACCAACCGGCTGGCCCTCGCGTCGCCGTCCTTCGCCGGACCGATGAAGTCCCCGTCGGCGATCATGTGCACCGCCTGAAAGGCAAACCGCCGATCCTCATTGGCGTAATGCAGAATCCCTTTGGTCCGCAGCAGATCGGCGCCCTTGTCCTGCAGCAGCACACCGATCCAGGCGTTGAACTTTTCCGGATCGATCGGCTTCTCGACCTCGAAGCTCATGGAGGAGACGTCCTCGTTGTGCTCATGGTCGTCGTCGCCATCGAGGAAATCCGGGTGCAGGGCCAGGATCCGGGAAAGGTCGAACGCGCCGCGATCCATCACCTGCGCGATCGGCAGTTCGGCCCGCTGGGTGCGGTGGATGATGGCGAAGCGGTTGATGCCGCGGATCGTCGCCTCCACCGCGTCGAGTTCCTCGGGCGTCACCAGGTCGGTCTTGTTCAGCACGATGACATCCGCGAAAGCGATCTGGTCGGCCGCCTCATGGCTGTCAGCGAGCCGTGCCGGCAGGTGCTTGGCGTCGACCACGGTGACGATCGCGTCCAGCCGGGTCTTCGCTTTCACGTTGTCATCGACGAAGAAGGTCTGCGCGACCGGGGCTGGGTTCGCCAGGCCGGTGGTCTCGATGATGATGCCGTCGAACTTGTCGCGCCGCTTCATCAGGCCGTCGACGATGCGGATCAGGTCGCCGCGCACGGTGCAGCAGATGCAGCCGTTGTTCATCTCGAACACTTCCTCGTCGCTGTCCACGACCAGGTCGTTGTCCACGCCCAGTTCCCCGAACTCGTTGATTACCACGGCGTATTTGCGACCGTGGTTCTCGGTGAGGATGCGATTCAGCAGGGTGGTCTTGCCGGCGCCGAGGTAGCCGGTCAGCACCGTCACAGGCACCTGTATATTGGCATCGGCCATGATCGTTTGGCTCCGTATCTGTTGGTGGGCCGCTTCAGCTGACGAGAGGAGACCAAGCGTCAGGATCACACCACGCGCTGTTTGGGCCAGCAATATAGGTGTGGCGCGACCCGTCAACCACCACCGGCCAGGATGCGGTGGCGCAGGGCTGCCAATCGGGCGGCGATCACCGGCACGTCGAACCGTTGGACGCGCTGCCATCCAGCCTCGGCCAGCGCTGCCCTTGTGGGTTCGTCGCCGGCCAGGGCCCGGATCGCGGCGGCGATTTCACTCGGGCGATCCGGATCGGCATATACCGCAGCATCGCCAGCGACCTCCGGCAATCCGCCGCGTGGGGCGCAGATCAGCGCGGCGCCACTTGCCAGGGCTTCCAACGCGACCAGTCCGAACGGTTCAGCCCAGCGGCTCGGCACCACAACGATCGCCGCTCGGGACATCGCGACCAGCACCTCCGGGTGATCGCGATACCCCAGCACGCGGATGTTGGCGCCCTGGGCCGAGGCGCGGATCATCTGGACGAAGCCGGTGTCCGGGCTGTCGAAGCTGAACCGATCCGCACCGATGATTTCGGCGATCCATCCGGGCAGATGGGGCAGCGCGGTGGCGCAGGCGGAGACGAAGGCGTCCGGGCCCTTGTCGGCGACCACGCGGCCGGCGAACAGCACCAGCCGTTCGCGGCGGCGACGCGGCGGCAGTTCCGCCAGATCGAGGCAGTTCGGCAGGACGACCGGGTCTTTGTCCGGTGCGGCGACACCATCCAGCACACGCTGGCGTAGGTAGTCCGATGGCGTGACCACGCCCGCCAGTCGCCGCAACATCTGGGCCCGTTGCGCCGGCGTGGCCGCCCCACGCATGCCGGACGGTTCGTTGTGCAAAAAACCGATCACGGGGATTCCGGGTAGGCGGGCGGCAAGAGCGAGGGCGATTTCGGGCCGGTTATGCACCTCGATCAGTGCGGGGTTGAGCTTCTTCAACACCTCCGCCACGGCAGCGGCATAGCGTTGGTTGGTGCTGGTGCTGGACCAAAGCGCTGGCGACCAGAGCGAGGGCGTGACCGACCGGAAGTCGATGCCGGGGAAGGTGGGGTCGTCCTGTTTGCCGCCGACGACAATGGCGTCGAAGCCGGGCGTCCGCACAAGGCGACGGACCAGCAGGCCGATCGCACCGGCTCGGCCGTTGCTAAAACCCTCGCGTGGCGGCAGGACGACGGCGACTCTTGGGAACGCGGGTGGCATTGGCGGCGTCTATACAGGGGGGCGTGGTGGGGCGCCATCGGGACGACCAAGCCATGCTGCGCGGACCGTGACAGGCGAGCGATTGCAGCGCCAATATCTCAGCAGAACGATTTTGGAGCCTCCCAATGAGTCTCGCTCTTGCCGCTATCGTCGTCGTCGTCCTGCTGATCCTGGCCCGCTCGATCCGTATTGCCTCGGAATGGCAGCGGGCCGTGATCCTGCGGCTGGGGCGCTTCCATGCGGTTGCCGGCCCGGGCATCTA
>JAQGHW010000305.1 GCA_028291505.1 Rhodopila sp.
TAACGCCGCCGCGCCCGCCCCGTAAAGTCGGCGGCCCGCTTGGCGACCAGGCCCGGATCGTGGCTTAATAAAAAAGGTTCGATACGGACCTGCCGCAGGAGGAACCTGGAAATGCTCGAACCGGTTGACGTGGTGATCATCGGCGCCGGCGCCTCGGGCGGCGCTGTCGCCTACAGCCTGGCCGACACGCGAATGCGAATCGTCTGTCTGGAACAGGGCGATTGGGTCAAACCCACCGATTACCCCAGCAACAATCGCGACTGGGAAGCTCGCCAACTCGGCCCCTTCAACTACAGTCCCAACCGCCGCGCTCGGCCGCTCGACTACCCGATCAACGAAGACAACTCGCCAATCAAGGTCGCCAACTTCAACGGCGTCGGCGGCGGCACCATCCTCTACGCCGGGCATTACCCGCGCTTTCACCCGTCCGATTTCCGCGTCCGTTCGCTGGACGGCGTGGCCGACGACTGGCCCATCGATTACGACACCCTCCAGCCATACTACGCCGAAAACGACAGGATGACCGGGGTCTCCGGGCTCGCGGGCGATCCGGCCTACCCGCCGAAGCAGCCGATGATGCCGCCGCTGCCGCTGGGCAAGTCCGGCGCGACCCTGGCACGCGGGCTGAACAAGCTAGGCTGGCACTGGTGGCCGTCAGACAGCGCGATCGCCTCCACCGACTACGAGGGTCGCGCCAAATGCATCAATCTCGGCCATTGCACAGGCGGCTGCGCGCAAGGGGCGAAGGCAAGCTCCGATATCACCTACTGGCCGGCCGCCATCCGCGCCGGCGTCGAACTCCGGACGCGCTGCCGGGTACGTGAAATCACCACCAACGAAAACCGCATGGCTTCCGGCGTGGTGTATTACGACGCTGACGGAATCGAGCAGTTCCAGCCCGCGGAAGTCGTCATCCTGGCCTGCAACGGCATCGGCACGCCGCGCATCCTGCTGAACTCGGCATCGTCGCGATTCCCCAACGGCCTGGCCAACTCCAGCGGCCAGGTCGGCAGGAACCTGATGTTCCACCCCTACGCCCGTATCTACGGATACTTCGACGCGACAATGGACGGCTACCGCGGTCCGGGAAACTGTATCTGGAGCCAGGAGTTCTACGAGACCGACCCGTCAAGAGGCTTCGTACGCGGCTACACCTACGAATTCTCCCGCGGCCAGGGTCCCGTGCAAGCGGCGATAGCGGGCATGTCGACCGGCCGAATACCCTGGGGAGAAGATCATCACGACGCGTATCGAAAACTGTTCTGTCACCGCACCGGCATGGTTGCGATCTGCGAGGACCTGCCGGAAGAACACAACACCGTCACGCTGGACCCAACACTGAAAGACAGCAGCGGCATTCCCGTCCCCAGGATCGACTACACCCTGAGCGCCAACAGCCGCCGCATGCTGGATCACGCCGTCGCTCGCGGCACCGAGATCCTGCGTGCGGCCGGCGCTTACGATATCGGCACGGAAGCACCACTAACCGAAGGCGGCTGGCACCTGATGGGGACCGCCCGAATGGGCAAAGACCCGGAACGTTCCGTGGTCAATGAATGGGGCCGCAGCCACGACGTAAAGAACCTGTTCGTCGTCGACGGCAGTCTTTTCGTGACCTCCGCCGGGGTCAACCCGACCTGCACGATCCAGGCACTGGCGTTGTACGTCGCTGACAGCATCAAGCAGCGCCTGGCCACTCTGTTCGATTGAGGCATCCATGCAAAACGACAACACCCCCCTGACCGCCGATCAAACCAGATCTCTGCGTTGCGTGGCAGCAATGATGATCCCGCCCAGCCAGGCGCATCAGGTGCCGGGCGCGGATGATGATGCTATCTTCACCGATATAATGAACAGTATCGGGCAAGATGCGGCACTGGTAAAGCAAGCACTACAGGATCTCGATACGCTGGCGGCCGGCATATTCGCCGACTGTCAGCCCGCCCAACGCCAGGCCGCCGCCGCGGCGTTGCAAGACGCCGGCGGCCCGCCGCTGCTCGCCCTGACCAGGGTCATTACCCAATGCTATTACCGAGACGACCGGGTAATGCGGTCCCTGGGCATGGAGCTCCGCCCACCGTTTCCGAAAGGGTTTGAGGTGGAACAAGGCGACTGGTCCTTGCTGGATCCCGTCCGAGCCCGGCCCCCGTTCTACCGCCATCCTCCTGAATAAAAAACGACTGGCTCGAGGCAATCCGGCACCTGATCGGGTTAACCCAACGCGCCCCCGACCAGAGCATGATCACGCTGGGCGGCCAGCGTTTCGTTGGCGTCAGCCAAGCTGACGAAACGCGAGGGGAACGTCCAAAGCGTGTGAATCATGCGATCAAACAAAGAGATAGAGCATAGGCAGACTGCACTGTCCGCCTGCATATGCTCCAGGCACCCGCCCAGCCCCCAATTCCTTCTCTGCGAGCTCTGCGCCACCTCTGCGACCTCTGCGTCGAAACGCCAAAGCCCAAACCCGCACCAGACCAAGCCCCCAAGGCAAAGCCGGAAACCCAACCACCCAAAAGCCCCCGAACCAAAAAAACCACCCCTCCCCCTTGCACCAACCCTCAGCCTCCCCACATCCAACAACATTTAGAACATAATAAGAACTCATATGCTCAAAACCGAAACCTACACCACCACCGAACCAAGCCCACCCTACGACCGGGCCGCCATCTTCGACGAAGACGGACCTTTCGACCCCAGCTTCATCAGCGAAGCCCTCCGCACCATGATGCGCACCCTGCCGCTCGACCCCGCCGAACCCAGGGGCTGGTCATACCGGCGAATGCACAGCGCCATGACCGCCCTCTCCGCCCTCCACGTCCGCGACGAGATCGAGATCATGCTCGGTGTCCAGGCCATGTCCGCCTATCACGCCGCCGCGGCTTGTTGGCGCATCGGCATGAACATCCGCCGCCCCAACGGCGACAGCACCCGCCACATCACCGCCGCCGCCTCCGCCGCCCGCGCCTTCGATTCCCTGCTGCGCGCCCTCGAACGCCGCCAGGCCAAACCGCTCTCGATCCCGATCGGCCGCCCCGCCCCTCGCGTCTGGACCCCATCAGACCCCGGCGTCGCCATGCTCAAAGTCGAGGCCCGCTGCCGCCGAGGCGAAGCCGGCCCCGAACCCGCTCCCCCCGACCCATCGGAACCCTCCACCACCTGGACCCAGGAAGACCTGATCGTCGCCGAAGCGTTCCTCGAACGCGAGCGGATCGAAAAGGAAAACAAGGGCCTCGACATCGCCAACACCGAGGGCATCCTTCCCGGCGGCGGCATGATCTTCCCCGAAAACGCAACCCCCCAGCAGGAAGCCTACATGGGCCGCCGACTGGCCCTGATGTACAAGCGCGAATACGAAGAAAATCTAAGAAAGGGCATCAAGGAATACCCGAAAATCCGCGGCATCCGCCCGGGCGACCTGATCCCCTGATGCCCAGTTCATGCCGTTCATTTGTGCCACGACCATTGCCCCTTGTGTCATGGCCGGGCCTGCCCCCGCCAAGCCTGGTCCGACCCACCCGGGCAACATCGTCCAAATAACGACAGCCCATAAAACAATGGCCCCCAAAACATGACCGAACCAACCCCCAGCCCCCTGATGGAGTTCATCCTGACGCTCCTGACCCCCTTCCTCATGACCGGGGGCATCACCGACATCCACCTCGCCCGCCTCGCCGCGAACGAGGCGATCGCCGCATACACCGGCGAGACCCCAACCCAGCTGATCACCATCGGCCAGATCCTCGCCTTCGCATTGACCGCCCTGGACAACCTGCGCCTCTCGCTACCCCCCGACCTCTCCCTATCGATGAAGCTGAAGCTCCGAGGCAACGCCA
>JAQGHW010000309.1 GCA_028291505.1 Rhodopila sp.
GGTAGAGCAGGTGCGGGTGGCGCGCGATGCCGGGTTCAAATCGCTCTGGTTTCCGCACCACTGGCTGACCGAACCGATGCAGATGCTGCAGATCATGCCGGCGATGGCGTTTCTGGCGGCCGAAGCGAAGGGCATGGTGATCGGCCCGAATATTTTGATACTTCCGTTGCTTAACCCGATGCATGTGGCCGAGGAAGCCGCCACGCTGGACGTTCTGACCGGCGGCAATTATGTGCTGGGGGCTGGCCTGGGCTATCGCGAGCCGGAATTCACCGCGTTCGGGATTCCGTTGGCCGAACGGGCGGGCCGGTTCTCGGAAAGCGTGACCTTGATGCGCAAGCTTTGGGCCGGTGGTCGTATCACGCATGAAGGCAAGTTCTTCACCGTCCGGGATGCGGGGATCAGTGTGCAGCCGAAGCGTGCCGGTGGCGTGCCGATCTATGTCGCCGGGCTGGTCGACTCGGCTGTGCGGCGGGCTGCTCGGATCGGCGACGCGTGGTTGATCGCGAACGCGTCGTCGATCCAGGAGATCACGCCGCAGATGCACACCTACCGAGCGGCGCTGAAGGAGTATGGCCGGCCGCCGCTGGAATTCCCGATCGCGCGTGAGTGCTATGTCGGCAGCAGCCGAGCCTCGGCCTATGCGGAGTGCAAGGCGGCGCTGGAATATAAATATGCCGCGTATGCGGCGTGGGGGATGACCAGCCCGCTGGAGGGCACCAACTTCGACGACTTCGCGAAAGATCGTTTCATCATAGGCGACAAGGAGTCGGTAAAGGATGAGATCCTTCGGTATGTGGAGCTGCTGGGGGTGGACCACTTCATCATGCGCAGCCAATGGCCGGGTCTGGAGCAAGAGAAGGTTCTTGGCTCCATCCGGCGGCTTGGGGAAGTATTCGCGACGTTACAGTAGATCGGCCACCACCTGCTTGAACCGCGTGATCGCCGCGAGGTGATCCGCGGCGGTGTGGCCCGCGATACGTTTGTGGTGACCGCTGGCGTACGTCGTGTGGCCGGTCACGTGGGTGACACCGGCTTTCTTCCAAAAGGCGAAGTCGCGGTGCCAGGCTTCCTCGTCGCCAGATCCGAGCGACTGCCAGACTTCAAGGCCAACACTGGCGGGATCGCGGCCCTCGGCTTTTATCAGGCCACGCAGCTTTTCGAAGACGGCCAATGCCGTGTCATCGGCGGGGTAAGCCAGGGGCATCCAGCCGTCGCCGTATTTGGCGGTTCGTTGCAAGGTCGCCTCGGCATGGCCGCCGAACCAGACCGGGATGCGACCGGAGGCGGGGCGCGGATTGATGCCCGCGTCGTCGACGGTGTGATAACGACCCTTGAAGGTGATGTGCGGCTGCGACCAGAGGGCCTGCATGACCTGGACCTGTTCCTCCGAGCGGCGGCCGCGATTGGAGAAAATCTCGTTCAGGCCGGTGAACTCGACTTTGTTCCAGCCGACCCCGACGCCAAGGCGCAGGCGACCCTTTGACAGCACGTCCAGGCAAGCGGCCTGCTTGGCGACCAAAGCGGCCTGGCGCTGGGCGAGGATCAGCACGCCGGGGGCGAAACCCAGCTTCTGCGTGCAGGCGGCCAGGAAACCGAACAGGACGAATGGGTCGTGGTACGGGTTCTCGCTGGTCCCTACCCTGCCCTTGCCCGCCGCCGTTGCAGGGTTGGCGCCCAGCACGTGATCGGGCGCCTGCAGGTAGTCGAAGCCGAGGCCCTCGACGGTCTGGGCATAGTCGCGGATTTCCGAGGGGCCGGTGCCGATGTCGGCGACCGGAATCGTTGCACCTAGTTGCATGATTCGTTCTTTCTAAAGAAGATCGCCGACGGCGTCGCGGTAACGCTTCTGAGCTGCCAGATGATCGGCTATGGTACGGCCGGCGATCCGGTGGTGATGGCGGCGATCAAACGTCGTGGTCAGGCAGATATGGCTGACGCCGGCCTGCTTCCAGAACGCAACTTCCTTCCGCCAGTCGGCTTCGTTGCTTTCGCCGCACGATGTCCAGACCTCAATGCCGACAGCAGCCGGATCACGTCCCTCCTGCTCGGTCAGCCGGCGCAGTTCGGAAAATATATCGAGCGCGGATTGGTCGGGCGGATAGGCGTTGGGCATCCAGCCATCGCCCCATTTGGCAATGCGCGGCAGGGTGTGCTCGTGGTGTCCGCCATACCACAAGGGGACTTTTCCCGAAGCCGGGCGCGGGTTGATCCCGGCATCGTCGATCGTGTGGTATTTGCCCTTGAAGGTTACGTGCGGCTGCGCCCACAGCGCTTGCATCACTTGCGCCTGTTCCTCCGAACGGCGGCCCCGGTTATGGAAATTCTCGTTGAGGGCGGTGAATTCGACGGGATTCCACCCCACGCCGATACCCAGGCGGAAGCGGCCTCCGGACAACACGTCGAGGCAGGCGGCCTGTTTCGCGACCAGTGCGGTCTGGCGTTGCGCAACGATCAGGACGCCGGTGGAGAACGCCAGTTTGGTTGTGGCCGCGGACAGAAAACCGAGCAGAACGAACGGGTCGTGGTACATGCTGTCGGCAACCCGAGCGCGGGGATCCGTGCCGACGTTCGTTCCGGGATTAGCGCCCAGTACATGATCTGGCGCCTCCAGAAAGTCGTAGCCCAGGGCTTCGAGGTTCTGCGCAAAGTCGCGCACCAGTGACGGGTCGCCGCCAGTGTCGCCGAAAGGAACAAGCGCGCCTAGTTGCATTTTCAACATTCCTTATTTCGCATCGGATTCAAAAACCGCCTTGATCTTGTCGGGCGACACGGCGATGGGAGGGATGCCGGCACGTTCCTGTTGCAGCAGCGATCCGACGCGGGAGTCGCGCGCGCCCCAACCGCGGTTGAGCGCTTCGGTCAGTTCCATCAGCGCCAGGTTGGTCAGGCGCATCGGCACCTGGACCTCGCGGGCCAACTGGCAGGCAAGCGTGACGTCCTTGTGCAGCAGACGCAGGGCAAAGTCGGCGGGGTCGTAGCTGCCGGTAAGGAAATGGTCCGCCAGCCGATCGAACATCCGGTTGCGTCCGGACGCACCTTGCCGGACGGCCTCGAACAGCGCCAGCGGTTCCACGCCGGCCTTGATGCCCATGGTGAAGACTTCGGACAGCACGACGTTCACCGCGGCCGAGGACGCGTTATGCACCAGCTTGGCAATCGATCCGGCACCGATCGGACCGATATACACAGCCTGGTCGCCCATGGCGGATAGTGCCGCATGATATTTGTCGAAGACTGCCTTGTCGCCGCCGACCCAAATCGCCAGTTTGCCGCTATTGGCACCTTTGGGACCGCCGCTGACCGGAGCGTCGAGGAAGTCGATGCCCTTCTCGGCGAAAGTCGCGTGCAGCGAGCGCACGACGTCGACCGCGTTCGTTGAAAGATCGAACCAGGCAGAGCCGTTGCGAAATCCCTCGATCAGGCCGTTCTCGCCGGTGCCGACCTTCTGCACATCGGCCGGTGTCGGCAAGGAGGTGAAGACAATGTCGCAAGCCTCGGCCACCGAGCGCGGGCTGTCGGCCCAGGTGGCGCCGGCATTCAGATGCTTGGACGCGGCCTGGCGAGTGAGATCATGGACGATCAGATCATGACCGGCCTTTTGCAGGTTCGACGCCATGCCGGCACCCATCATGCCCAGCCCGATGAAGCCAATTTTCATTGTTTTCCCCTTTTTCGTTTCTACCCTCGATTGCGTCCCGGCTCATGCACCATTCCACTGCAGGATGTACAGACCCGCATCGTAATCGGTGATGTACATCAGGCCGTCCGCGGCCACGAAAAGATCGGCCGTGTGGCGGATTTTCGCCCTCCCGCGCATCGGCTCCATCCACTTCGTCGGCTGCGGCGGAACGAAGTATCCGATCTCCGCCGGACGATACGGGTCGGCGATGTCGAACACCCGCACCCCGGCACTCTGCCACGTCGCGAAAATCGTTGTGGAGGACTGAAACGATCCGGGCCGATTCTCGTGCAGGTTATGCGGACCGAACTGCCCGCCGATCTTGACATAGTCCTGGTCGGACGGCGTCGGCATGGTCGCGATGGAAACCGGATTTGATTTCTCCCGAATATCGAAAATCCAGGTCCGTTTCATCTGTTCCTGGTCGATGTTCAGTGTTGCCTCGTCCGCCACGATCAGCAGGTTGCGGTCATGCAGCGGCAATGCACTGTGGGTGCCCCCGGCAAACGGCGGCGACCAGTTGCGATGCACGATCAGCTCCGGCTTGGTCTTGTCCTTGACGTCCAGGATCGTCAGCCCGCCGTCCCGCCAAGACGCATAGGCGATATCATCCTCGACCACCGCATGATGCAGGGCGTAGCGACCCTTCCAGTTCGCAGTCTCACCGGCGGCCGCGTTCATGCCGGGGATCCACCAACGC
>JAQGHW010000319.1 GCA_028291505.1 Rhodopila sp.
CTTGTAGCGATCGGCGTGGGCGCCGGCGCGCTTTCCAACAAGTCCGTGCTATACTACGGGCGTTCATGGATGGCCCCCCGATCGCAGACATCCGTATCAGGAACCACCAACGGAGGGACGACCGGCGGACCTGCAGCCGGCGCCGCACCTGCGGCTGCCGTGGCCATTGCCCCGGTTCCTTCGTTACCCCCTGGCGCTTCAGAAAAGCCGGCGGCGACACCATCGGCTGCCATCGTCTATCTCGGGGCACGCTGGCGGTTGTACGACACGATTACAGGTAAGCCTGTCTTCCAGAAGACCGTGATACGAAAAGGGCAGCGGCTGCCCTGCTTTGTCGAGCTCGATGACGATCGGATCGTTTCCTGGTTGACCACGGAGGACGAGGAGCACACCAACCGCCCGATCGGAGGCGTCATTCAAGGAACTGGCTTCATCATCAGCGACAGGGGCAGCATCATCACGAGCAGGCGCATTGCTGCCGGCTGGACAGTCCCTTATCATAGAGAAATGACTCCCGAGCGCCGTGGGGTGCTCTTCCACATTCAGAACGGGACCGCAAGGGATACGCCCGGTGCGACTATCGATCTGACCGCGCCGGAAAACGCGAATCGGTTGATCGACTGGATCCCCGGCGACGGCGCGTTCTTGTTTCGCTCGCGTTATCCGGTCCAACTTGGGGCCGCCAAGAATGACCTGGAAGGCCGCAACGATATCTTGAGCGTCCAGCTGCCGTTCAGCCACGCCGGTACACCAGCCCGTCTGATACGCGCCTCCGCGGATGCTGACGTGGCCGAACTGAAGGTTGACGTGGACCGGCAGCTCCCGGTCATAGCGCTGGCGCCCGATACTGCTGCACGGGTTGGCGAGCGAATCAGGACGCTGGGATACGCGGGATCGCCCGACGCCTCGCTGGATCAGGCCGCTGCCATCGATGCGCCGGAGATCGCCAGGCTCGAGGGACGCATGGCGAGCCCGCCGGAGCTGACGTCGGCTGAAGGCACGATCATCGGCGTGGATGCGACCACCGCTTTTCCTGATGCTGCCGGCTTCAATGCTGCTCGTAACGCGGGGAACGGTCCATCCGACGGTATTTACCAGCTCTCGGTGCAGGCCGCTCATCCCACCGATGGAGCACCTGTGCTTGACGATGACGGCAAGGCATTGGGAGTGGTTGCGTATGATACGATCGGCACGACCGCGCACCTATATGCGTATTCGATCAGCTTTGTGCGTGCATTGTTGCAGGCGCAATGAGCGCAAGGAGCTAGACCCTTGATGTCCCCCACTCCGGAATCGTGGCTCTCGGGTCACCTTCCCCGGCAATCGGTTCATGCCGAACGGCTGTGCCTGGTTGGTGCGATGCAGACCCATCCGGGGCCGGATGCCGTACTCAATGAGGATGTGGCCGCCTACGTTCTGCCGCATCCCGATGAGCCGTTCGCCCGCAGCGGTGCTCTCGCCTTGGTGGCTGACGGCATGGGCGGACATGCCGCCGGAGAGGTAGCAAGCAGGCTCGCAGCGGACATCATTCGGGGACGCTACTACGATCTGGCCGGAACAGTACCCGAGGTCCTGGCCGCCTGCCTCGAAGCGGCAAACCGAACCATCTATCAGCGCGGCAGGTCGGATCCCAGATACGCAAACATGGGCACGACCTGCACTGTGATCGCGGTCCGCGATGACAGGGTATATCTCGGCCATGTTGGCGACAGCCGGGCCTACATCCTGCACGACGGACGTCTCCGCCAGATCAGCCAGGATCATTCCGTGGTCGCCGAGCTCGTCAGGAAGGGGACGATCACGGCGTCGGAGGCCATGCAAAGCCCCTATCGCAATCTGGTCGTTCGCGCGCTGGGCATCGGTCCAACGGTGGAGCCGCTGATCTGGACCGAAGGTCTGCCGCTCCACGCCGGTGATGTGATCGTCCTGTGCTCGGACGGCCTCAGTGACTTGCTTGAGGATGATGTGATCGCCCAATCGGTGGAACGCCTGGCGCCCCTTCCGGCGTGCCGGGAACTGATCGCTGCCGCGCTGGAGAAGGGCGGCAAGGACAACATCTCCGTGGGAGTCTTCGCCGTCCACGAGAGAAGCGCTCTGTCTCGGCCGCCGGAGCAACCGACGCGGATGATCGCCGTCGAGTGGCCCGCGGGAGTTCCCAAATGAGCGGTCGTATAATCGGCCCGTACGCTATTCAGGGTTTACTGGGCTCAGGTGGCATTGGCCATGTGTACTCGGCGCTTGACCAAGACCTCGGTCGTCTGGTCGCGCTCAAGGCACTCCGGCCGGAGTTTAGCGATGATCCAGACCTGCTCGAGCGCTTTCGGAGCGAGGCAGCAAATTTGGCACGCCTGAACCACCCGAACATTACGACGCTGTACTCGCTGTACCGCGAGACAACCTCGCAGCGGCAAAACGTGTTCATGGTGATGGAGATGGTCAACGGCGAGACGCTTGAGGCAATTCTCGCACGTTCAGGCCGGCTCAGTTCCCTGGCGTGCCTGGCTATTATGGCCCAGGCGATTGCCGGGCTTTCCTATGCCCATAGCGTCGGAATCATCCATCGCGACATCAAGCCCTCCAACCTGATGCTGAACGATGCCGGCCTTCTGAAGATAACGGATTTCGGCATCGCCCGGGTGCAAGGTTCCCAGCGATTGACGCGGCACGGTGCGGTTGTCGGAACGCTGAACTATATCTCGCCCGAACAGATAAAAGGTCGTGAAAGCGACGAGCGGAGCGATCTGTACAGCCTGGCTTGCGTGCTTTACAAGCTGCTGTCAGGCAGGACGCCGTTTGTCGGACTGAGTGAGTATGAGCTGATCCGCGCGCAGCTGGAGGTTGAGGCCGAACCGCTCACGGCGTCGATGCCCGAGCTGGAACCGCATATCGGTCACGCCGTGAAGCGCGCATTGGCAAAGAACCCGGACGACCGGTATTCATCCCTGGGAGAATTTGCCGAGGCTCTTGGAACCGCGTCGGTCCAGGAGGCCGCCGTGGCGATCGTCCGGGAGCAGATGCTGACGGCTGTCCGGCCGTCCGAACCATCGGTGCGGCACGAGCAGCTTTTGCTCGACGAATTCGAAGCTACGCCGGATTGGGCCGCGGCCCCTTTTGTGTCCCCCGCGCTGACTGACGAGCAACGGCCGCCCGTGCAGGCGCCAACGCGAGGGAGGAAGCGGGGCCGAACCATGGCGGCGGCCACCTCGGCTGTCATGGTCATACTCGCCGGCGGTAGCTACGTTGCCTATACTTCGGACCGAGCCCCTGTCGCAGTCGGCGTTCAGGCGGCTTCCGAACCGCCGCCGGACCGGCTTGTCGAACCCCAGGCAAAGCCATCGGCGCGGTCCGACCAGTCTACCGTAGGGCAAGCGGCGCCGTCGCCGACGCCCGGCAAACCACCCGTAGGGCGAGGGGGGCCGCCGCAACCGGCAACCACGTCCGCCGCAGCGCAAGGGGGGCCGGCGCAGCCGCCTAACGCGCCTGCCGTCGCCCAAGCGGCGCCATCGGAGCCGTCCAGCAAGCTCGCCATGACCCAAGGGGGCGCGGCGGAGCCTCCCACCGACCAAGGCGGCCCTTCCCAGCCGGCTGGCGCGGCTGCGGCATCCCAATCCGCACCGTCGGAGCCGCCCAGCGAGCCGGCCGTGATCCAGGAGGGATCAAGGACCGCCGGCACCGAGGCCCAACCTTCCGGTGCGTCACAACCGGCTCCTCCCCATCCGGTCGCGCCATCGAACGATGCAAGCCTGCAACCCTCGGCGCCGCCGGCGCAGCCCGCCCCGGGTAACCAGCCACCCACCGTCGAAACGACCTCGAATACCGTCGGAGGTGAGGTTTCCTCCTACTCCGAGGATGGCTGGCCCGTCATCCAGGGAACGACCGTTCGCCTCAATGGTGTCGGTCCTCTAGGGCCAGGGGAAGCAAAACCCGTCTCCGACTGGATCGCGGGTCATGGCAACTATCTTAAATGCACCGCCGCGCAGCCCGGAGGATATCGTTGCTTGACGCGACAGAACTTTGACCTTGCTCAAACAATCCTGCTGAACGGCGCCGCCCGAACCAGCCCGGACGCGGCGCCCGCGTACCGCGACGCTGAATCGCAGGCACGTGTGGCAAAACGAGGAGTATGGCGATGAGGCCCTGCGGATATCGCGTATGAAGCCCCGGTTCACCGCACTCGCTGCGAACTCTATCAGAGCCGTTTGTGCCGCCGGCCTGCTCAGCTTGCTGACAGCCTGTGCCACTGCCATTCCGCCTGCTCGGCCGGAAACCGACGAACAGGCGTTGGAGCAGCTGCGTACCTCTAAAGCGGCGCTGGATTGCGGCCAGTCATGCGCCGAGGCGTGGCGCCGCAATCGATCCGAGTTGATGACCCATTACAGCGCGGGCGATTGGCGCGAACTGGCGTTGCTCGTGATGCAGACCAATCATCGTCAGGACCTTGCCTATTTCTATCTCGGCCGCGCGGCCGAGGGGCTGGGGGAAAGTGCATCGGCGTCGGTTTATTACAAAACCGCCGAAGCGTTGGCGACAGGGACGGACGAGACAGCAAAATGTGCCGCGAGCCCCGAGGGATGCAACGGCCTCAACCTGCTGACGGAGGTTCTCACGCGGATCCAGATAGTCGAGGCCGTAAGCGGCCGAAACGCCTTCGCCGCGCGCCGCCAGCAGCATTCCCAACCGCAGGCTGGCCAGCCCGCGGACGCGCCGGGGCAGCCACCTACCGGCAATTGGGTCGACCCGCCGCCGGCAAGCCCATGATACCAGGCGCATTGTTCGAAAGTCGCATTGATTCTGGAAAACGTTATGGCCGATATATCTGACTATCTCTCCCTTGCAGAAATTGCTTATACCCGCAGGGGTAGTGAAACTCCGAGAATCTCCGGCTGGACGGCTATGGATCGGGAATATGCCACATGGTCGGGAAACGGATTCCAGGGGGTTATTTTCGAAGGTCAGGAAGAAGTTATTGTTGCTCTGGCCGGAACCATGGGCGGTGTCACTACGGCTCCGATATCACAGAATAGCGCCAACCTCAGAATTGGGTTGCACATTATTCCCAATATGGCCGGTTCTGGAAAACAACTGGTGAAATCGGCGCTTGGGTTCGGTAAGCCTGTTTCGATTGTGGGTCATTCGTTAGGGGGAGCGTTGGCACAGGTAATCGGTGCATGGACGGGCCGCCCATTCATATCCTTCAACGGCCCGGGAATGGCGAGGCACCTCCGGCTTTCCGCGGTAAATATATTCAAGCCTCGTCAAATGAGGCGCTCAATCAATGCGTTAGGCAGTGACGAAGTGGTTGGAGTTTGCTTCAATGTCAGGGGTGATTTTGTCGGCGGCTTTGGATCGCACATCGGCACCCTGGTAGAACTGAACGCAGTGGCTACCGCAAATGGAAGGCACGATTTGGATACCATCCGGTTATCCTTGGGTATGCTTGTAAACGAAGAGCCAAAATATTGGCATCCGTGGTTCACTTTCAAACGAGTTGCCGAGAGCGCGCCGCAAGTTGCCGAACCAGATCTGGGCGAGTCGTTCGGCGATATGTTTGGAGACTTTTAGAGCATGACCACGCTGAGCGGCCAGCGTTTCGTTGGCGCCAGCCAAGCTGACGAAATGCAACCGCAACGTTCAAAGAGTCCGGCAAATGCCGGCACAATGTGAAGTAGTCGCGTAGCCGTGAGTTGAGATTCTCCACCGGCGAACTGCTGCGCGGGGCTCGGTCCATGGCCTGGCTCACAGTCGAGACCGGGTGAAATCTGCCGCTGAACTTCGCCCTTCTGCTCGATGGTGGGTCTATGACTCGCACAGCGTAAAACACGGTTCTGTCGCACCAGTCGAGCTCCCGCACGGTCGCAGTGCATGTCGTGCTGTTCAAGATCCGGCGGCCGGTTTGTTGTTACAGCTGTAACGCCGTTCCGCGGTTCTGAAACCGACCTGTAATCGCAGAAGCTCATGGTGGACACCGTCAATCTGGAGTTCTTGATGCGACGGCGCGCGCCGATCTTTCCGCCTGCTCTTCTGGTCTCGATCCTGGGCGGCTGCGCGTGGCTCGACGCAGCTCCCCCGCTCGCGGCAGCCCAGTCGCAAAACGGACTGTATGAATGCCGGCTCATAAGCCAGGGTGTCGCCACGCCCGGCCCCGACGTGCGGCTCATGCTGCGTCCGGTCAGCCAGAATGGTCAGTTGCCGCTGAAGATTGAACCGGACGACTGGCAATCGCTCGATGCCGCTGTCGGATCGAACGGCCGGATCTTTGCGAATCCCATCTATGCGTGGCGCTTCGATCAGTCTGGAGGCGTATTGACAGACATCCGCAACATCGAGACCTATCATTGCATCGTGACGGCCGGCAGCCCGGACCAGGCAAGATGAATGGGACGGCCCAGCCGTTCACACCGCCTCCGGCGACACCTGGATCAGCGGCGGCAGCCGCCGGGTCCACCCACACTCCATCCGCCTTGCGGCGGGCTGATCGAATGGGCGATCGCAGTTGCCGCGGCACCGGACACAGGGAACGGAGATTGCAACGACCGCTCGCCGGCGGACTCGAAATCGCTCGTGGCGACGCCGGGCATCCGCCGTCTCGCGCTGGATGACGGGAGTACTGTGATGACCCTCACCCTCAGCATATTGCGATGCCCCGAAGGCGTCCCGCCCGAGACCCGCCGGCTGACCGGCGGTGACCTGAGCATCGGCCGCGGCCCGCGGAACGACTGGGTGCTGCCGGATCCGGAACGCGTGCTGTCGAAGCAGCATTGCGTCGTGACGTTCACCAATAATGTCTGGCAGGTGATGGATACCAGTGCCAACGGAACGTTCCTGAACCAGGACGTAGACCGGCTGACGCCTGCCGAACCGCGGCCCCTGCGTAACGGGGACAGGCTGCTGCTGGGCTCCTACGAGATCGAGGCGGCGATCGATCAGGATGCGCGGGCGGGCGCCCGGGCGTCGTACTCCGCCGGCGCGTCCGGTTCCGGGGGCTCCTTCGCCGATGAACGGTTGACCGGCGATCCGTTTCCGCCGCTGGAGAACGATCCGCTCGGGATCTCGATGCCGCCCGTGGCCCTGCCGCCTGAATTCAACCAGACGACGCCGGATGCTGTCGCAGCGGTGGAAGGTCATTTTCGTCCGCCGCGGCCGAACGTCGCGCTGCTGCCCGAGGACTGGGACATCGACCCGCCCGGTCCGCCGGGGCCGGCGGCCGCGCCGGAATCGCAAGCGGCGCCCGGCTGGACGCTTTCCCAGGCACCCGCAGCGCCGCCAGCCGCCGCGTCGCCCGCCCCACCGCCGGTTCCGCCGCCGCCCATGCCGCTGATGGCGCCTGCCTCAGCCGCCCCCGCGGCCTTTCAGGCGACTACTCCGCAAGCGATGGCGCCGATGGAGCCGGTATCATCCCATGCCGATGCGGCCGGTGGAGACGCCGCGGCGCAGGGTTTCGCCGCCTTTGCCTTCGGCGCCGGCATCGCCGCCCCCGCGCCGGCCGATCCCCTGGCTGCGCTGCAGGGCCTGGGCCGCGCCTTCCGCGCCGTCGTCAGCGGTCTGCGCCGCACCATGATCGCCCGGGCCGCGGTCAAGGGCGAGTTCCGCATCGACCAGACCGTGATCCAGGAAAGCGGCAACAATCCGCTGAAGTTCTCCGCCGACGATGACGATGCGCTCGCGGCCCTCCTCGGCACCGGCCGCCGCACCGACATGACCGCCGAACGGGCGGTCGGCGAGGCGATGCGCGACATCAGACTGCATGAGCTGGCGGTGGCCACGGCGATGCAACAGGCGGTGCGCGACATGCTGGCAGGCCTTGCACCCGCAAAGGCCGAGCGGCGGGCCGACAAAAGGGCGCTGGACGTGCTGCCATGGCGAGCTGCCGCTCGGCGGTGGCAGGCGTACGAGGCGCTGCACCGCGAGACCGTGCAAGGCATGACTGACGATTTCGACCGCGTGTTCGGGACATCGTTCATGCGCGCCTATGAGCGCGCGATGAGCGAGCTGTCCGCACAGCAGAGCGAATAGACGATGCGGGCACCGTTCACCAGGCGGATGCACATCGATCGGGCGCACATGAAGCGAGCGCGGCCACGAAGCGGGCCGGCGCGACCGCCAAGGAGATCGCAGTGACCTGGACCAACCGCGTCGCGTGGCAGGAAGGCATGTTCCTGCGGGCGCAGCATTTTCAGCAGCAGGACCGCTGGGTCGAAGGCCAGCTCCGCAGCACGTTCACTTCTCTGGGTCCGCATCCGTGGGGCCTGTCCCGCTTCGCCATCAGCCAGGATCTGCTCGCCACCGGGCGGGTTGCACTGTCCGCCGCCGCAGGCTTGTTCGAGGACGGCACACCGTTCTCGGTCCCCGAAGAGGCGGAACTGCCCGCGCCGCTGGAGGTGCCGGAGACCGCACGCAACGTGATGCTTTACCTCGCGGCGCGCATACGTCAGCCAGGCGCCGCGGAGATCGGCGCGGCGGCTGAGGGGCGATATGGGCTTTCCGGCTTCGAGGCCTACGACACACATTCCGGCGCGCCGCAGCCGGTGGACCTTCTGATCGGCCAGTTGCGGCTGCGCTATCTGCTGGAGACCGATGACCGCGACGGCTACCACTGCCTGCCGATCGCCCGCATCGTCGAAGTAGCGCCGGATCGGCGCGTGGTGCTGGACGAGCGCTGGATCCCACCCGCGTTGACCTGCACAGCGGTTCCTAATCTCGCCGGCTTCGTGGTGGAACTCGCGGGACTGCTGAACCAGCGCGGCGAGGCGCTGGCCGCCCGCCTGACCGCGGTCGGCGCGAAAAGCAACACCGAGGTCGCCGATTTCCTGCTGCTGCAGACGGTCAACGGCTGGCAGACCTTGCTCGCCCATTGGGCCGATACAGGCAACATCCATCCGGAGACGCTGTACCGCATTCTGCTGCAGATGGCCGGCGAGTTCGCGACCTTTACCGATCCGCGCCGCCGGCCCGGCACCTATCCGGCGTATCGCCACGCCGACCTGCAGCGCACCCTGACGCCGGTGATGGCGGACATCCGCCGCTCGCTCTCCGCAGTGCTGGAGCAGACCGCAATTCGCATTCCGCTGCAGGAACGCCGGCATGGCGTGCGCGTCGGTCCGATCCAGGACCGCACCCTGCTCACGGGTTCAAGCTTCGTGCTGATGGTGCTCGCCGATACCCCAGCCGACACGCTGCGCCGCAATTTCCCCAGCACGGTGAAGATCGGCGCGGTGGAACATATCCGCGAGCTGGTCAACGTGGCGCTGCCGGGCATCGAGGTGAACGCGCTGCCGGTGGCGCCGCGGCAGATGCCGTTCGTCGCGGGGGCGATCTATTTCGAACTGGATCGTAACAGCCCGCATTGGCAGCAGATGCAGTCCTCGGGCGGCTTCGCCGTGCACGTTTCGCGTGATTTCCCCAATCTCACCCTCGACCTATGGGCGATCCGCGGCTGATGGACCCTGATCATGAGCGATAATCCTTTCGCCGAACCCTGGGACGACGATCGCACCGTCATTCAGCCGATGCCCGGCGGACGCGCGCCCGGTTCCTTCCGGCCAAATGCCAACGGGCCAAATGCAAACGGGCCGAACGCCAACGGACCGGACCCGTTCGGGCCGGCGCCGGGCGGGGCGATGGGAAGCGGCGGCGCATTGCTCGGCGGCGGTTCATCCTCCGGCAGCGCCTGGCCCGAGCAGGGGGGGGCCGAGCAGGGGGGGGCCGAGAATGGGGGGGCCGGGCAAGGGGGGTCAGAGCACGCGAGCCCCGGGTCCCCCACCGCCACGAGCTTCGGCGCGATGCCGCGGGTCGGGCCATCTACCATCTTCGCCGCGGCTGGCCCGTTGCTGTCGCTGCTGGCACGGCTGCGCAACGTCCTCTCGGTGCCCGATCCCGGCGCGCTGCGCGAACGCACGGTGGAGGAGCTCCGCCGCTTCGAGCAGGCCCTGCGTGAGCAGAACATGCCGATGGATCTGATCCGCACCAGTCACTATGCGCTGTGCGCCAGCCTCGACGACGTGGTGCGCAACACGCCCTGGGGCAGCCGCGGCCCGTGGGCGGACACCTCCCTGGTGGCCGCCTTCCACGGCGAGGTGCGCAGCGGCGAACGTTTCTTCGACGTGCTGACCCAGCTTAGTCGCAACCAGGGAAAATTTCTTCCTGTCATCGAACTGATGTACGCCTGTATGTCGCTCGGCATGCAGGGCCGCTACCGGCTGTCACAGCGTGGACCGGCAGAGCTGGACCGCGTGCGGGAGGAGACATACGTCCTCATCATGCGTCAGCGGCGGCCGGCGGAGCGCGCGCTGTCCGTGCACTGGAAGGGAATCTCCGCGCCGTACCGGCCACTGCGCGCCTCGCTGCCAGTATGGGTCGCGGCGGTTGCCGGCCTCGGTCTGCTGGGCCTGCTGTACGCGGTGATGCTGTTGCGGTTGAACGACTCCTCCGACCGGTTGTTCGAGGCGGGGCTGGCGTTGCCGCCGGGCCACATGCCGGCGATCATCCGTCCCGCACCACCGCAACCGATGCCCCCGGCGCCACCGCCCCCGGCGCTCGAACTGAACAAGCTCGCGACGTTCCTGGCGCCGGAAGTAAGCCAGGGACTGGTGAGCGTCGTGGGGACCGAGGCCGTGCCGGTCATACGCATCAAGG
>JAQGHW010000358.1 GCA_028291505.1 Rhodopila sp.
GCGATTCCGGCCATCTTCGCCAACATCGTGCTACGTCCTGGGTCGCGCGAATCCGCGCCATCCCCGAACGGAGCACACCGCCTACGCGGTGCCCGTCAGCGTCCGTGTCACCGATGCCGCAAGCAAGGCGTGGGTGGCGGCTGTCGGATGCAGATCGTCAAAGAACAAATACCCGTTCTGCGCCGATCCAGTCGCGGCCAGCGTCCCGCTGGTGCTGCTGGTGAAATTACCGGTCCAGACTGGCTGCGTCACATTGGTGAAACCGAAAGCGCCCGGATTGGCGATCGCCATATCCAGCAAGCCATAGGTGTCGACGTAATCGATCGAGGCCACTCCCGATGCCATGATCGTTTGAAGGGCCGAACCCAGATCCGTATTGAACTCCTGCGCCAGGGCGCTGGAAGTCGCATCGGTGGCCGGACGGGCCATCTCGTAAGGGGTCTTACCTAAATCCGGAACAGCCATTACCACCAGATCCTTCGCGCCATGCGCGATCAGGCCCCCAATGGTAGCCGTTTCGTTCGTTACCGCCTGCTGAATGCTCGCCTGCTGCTGCGCCGGCGTCTCCGCGGCGTTGGCGATATCCAAAACATCGTTCGATCCCGCCCAAACCGTATAAAGCGCGTTTGGTGAAGGGTTCGGCACGTTCGCGACGAACTGCGCCAATTGAGACGGGAGGTCCGTTGGATTGGCAATATGTGCCGGCGTCGTCCCGGTCTCCGCCGCGCCGTAGGCATAATCAGTCCCGCCCGCCAGGCTTGGCCTCAGCGACGGTAACCCAAGGTTCTGCGCGAGATCCTGAACCCAGACATTGCCGTTGGTAAACCGGCCGTCGCTGTATGGCGAAGCCGGGATAGCGCCCAATGTGGCGACCGAAACGTTTCCCGCATCGGACAGGCTGTCGCCGAACGAGTAGACTGCACTGAATCCGCCAGAAGGGACGGTGATCGCATCGGCTCCGATAAACGACGGCGAAGACGCTGTGCCCAACGCTGCCATCGGGATGGTGGCGCTGGACGTTGCGGCGTCGAATTTGTCAATCAGGGATCGGAGCGCTGTCATGCAGCCGCGAACGACAAACGCGACGGCACAGTTGCATTAACTTTTGTTCAGATTGGCCCAACCGGCAGATTGTTGAAAAATCCCGAACGCTGGTTGGCGCCGCTCACGATGTAGCTGTGGTCGGAACCGGTCAGCACGAACCGCGCGCCCATCGCGACGTAGCGGGCGGCATTCTCCTCGTCATATACGCCGCCCATTCCCAGGATCTTGCCGTGCCTGCGGCAGGCGTCGCCGACCTCCTGATAGGCATCGATCACCAGGGGATGTCCCATCTGCCCGGAGATCCGGAGTTCCGCGGTCAGGTCGGAGGTGCCGATGAACAGCACGTCCACGCCGTCGACAGCCGCGATCGCGGCGGCGTTGCGCACTGCCTCGGGGCTTTCCAGCATCACGATGGTCAGGATCTCGGCATTGATCGCCGCCTGTGCCTCGGCGGTGGAGGGCGGCTGGTAGCCGTAGACCGCCGGCGGACCACCCCAGCTTCGGTGTCCCATCGGCGGGTAGTGGAACGCTTCGGCGATCCGTTTTGCGTCGGCAGCGGTGTCGACATGCGGCACGACGATACCGAGCGCGCCATTGTCCAGCGCCCTTGTCGCCTCATCGAGTGCGCCGGCACAGACCCGCACGATGGGCGTCACCCCGGTCGGCAGAGCGGCGATGCATAGCTGGGTGGTTTCCTGAATGGTGAAGGCGCCGTGCTCGCCATCGATGAACATCCAATCATGGCCGGTCGCGGCGGCCAGGACCGGTGCGGCGACGGTGCGCAGATGATGCACGCCGAAGCCCAGCGCCATCTTCCCGGCCTTCAGGCGATGTTTGGTCGTATTGACTGTCAGAGCCATAGTTTCCCCCACCCGCTGTTTCTTCGAAGCCAGCATGGACGGCTGCCTTGGTCAATCGGCGGCTTCGCGCTGCTCCACCAGGGCCATCAGCGTTTCCAGCCGATCCGCTTCGGCCGCTGGCTTGTCGGTTCGGATGCGCGCCAGACGAGGGAACCGCATCGCAACCCCGGATTTATGCCGGTTCGACAATTGGACCGCATCGAACGCCACTTCCAGCACCATGGACTTCTCCACTTCGCGCACTGGTCCAAACCTGGCGGTGGTATGATTGCGAATCCACCGGTCCAAAAAGGCCAGCTCCTGGTCGGTGAAGCCAAAATAGGCCTTGCCGACGGGAACGAGTTCCTGATCCCGCCACACCCCGAACGTGTAGTCGGAATAGAAACTGCTGCGCTTGCCGTGCCCGCGCTGCGCATACATCAGCACCGCATCAACCGTCAGGGGATCGCGCTTCCACTTCCACCACTGGCCTTTTACCCGGCCCGGAAGATACGAGCTGTCGCCACGCTTGAGCATCAGCCCCTCGATCGAGGCCGCCCGCGCGCCGTCGCGCAACACCATCAGTTCCTGCAGCGACGAAAATCGGATCAGCGGCGAAAGATCCATCCGAGCCGGCTGCTCGCGGGCAATCCATGCTTCCAGACGAGCCCGCCGCTGGTCGAACGGCAGGCCGCGCAGGTCCTCGGTCCCGTCGAACAACAGGTCATACAGACGCACCCCGACCGGGAACTGAGTCATGTTTTTCGCGGTCACGGTCTTGCGGTTCAGCCGTTGCTGAAGGTCGGCGAACGGAGCGACCTCGCCGTTGCGCAGCACCAGCAATTCCCCATCCAGGACCGCGTGGAAATCCATCGCCTCCAGGATCTCGGGAAACGCGCCGGAGATGTCGTCAGCGCCGCGGGAAAACAGTCGCCGCCCGCCAGTCGTGGCGACCAGTTGGACCCTGATCCCGTCCCATTTCCACTCGGCCCGCCAGTCCGCTGGGTTCAGTGCCGCGAGATCGGACGCCTCCAGGGGATGCGCCAGCATGGGCGGCCGGAACACCGGCGCATCAGCCGGGTCGGGCTTGGGTCCCCTGCCCTCCAGCCAGGCGAACAGCGGCAGGTACGGCGGTTGCAGCCCATGCCAGACTTCCTCGACATCATCGGCGCTGACCCCCCCAATCTCAGCCGTGGCGATCTCGGCCAGCGCGATCTTCGCCAGCCGGCCGGAGGCTCCGACACGCAGGCCGCCGGTGATCAGCTTGAGTATCGCCAGCCGCGTGGAAGCGTCGGCACAGTCGAGCCACGCCGCGACCAATCCGGGAAGCGCCGCCTTCGGCGCGGTTTCCAGCGTTTCCACCAGTTCAGCCAGGCTTGGTGGCGCCACCTGCGTGACCGCGGTGGGCCAGATCAGGGCGACCGTTTCCGCCAGATCTCCGACATAGTCGTACGACCAATCAAACAGCACCGGGTCGGTACGCGAGGCCGCCAACTCCCGGATCAAGCCCGGTTTGGCGGCGGTGAATGATAATTCCCCGGTGATCGCGGCCAGGCCGATGCCGCGGTCCGGATCAGGCTGCGTGGAAAAATACCGTCGCAGCAACGCGATCTTGGCGTTGCGTGAGGGGGTGAAGACCAGACGCTCCAGCAGATTGGCGAAGGCAATCATAATGGTCGAATGTTGGACCGATCCCGGCAAAACGCCAGCCCGCCGCACATCATCGCGCCAACCAGGCGCATTGCGGTTCCGGGGCGGGGCTGGTAAATGACCCGTCCCCAAGGTCGGAGCGTAGCGCAGCCTGGTAGCGCATCAGTCTGGGGGACTGGGGGTCGTGGGTTCGAATCCCGCCGCTCCGACCAATTGCCAGGAATCCGGAGTGACCCGGTGCTCGGGATCCAGGCTTAGCCGAACCGTCAGATCGCCCGTGTCGTCGAGTTTATCCAGTCCCATGACCCGCTGCCGTAAGGCGTCCGCGGCTTCGCCGGACAGGATCGCGCGGACATTGGCGTCGAACTTTCGCACAATCTCTGCCTCACCCACGGCATCCTCCGGGCTGCCCCGGCGAGCCAGGCGCTCCTGGCTGAAAACCCGGCCATCCCGCGTGGTCAGCGTCAGCCGGCACGCGTGTCGAAACGGCGCGCCCATCGCTTCCAGGCCGTCATCCTCG
Source organism: Rhodopila sp. (assembly GCA_028291505.1). Classification (GTDB taxonomy): domain Bacteria; phylum Pseudomonadota; class Alphaproteobacteria; order Acetobacterales; family Acetobacteraceae; genus Rhodopila. The sequence continues at coordinate 4,054 of JAQGHW010000358.1, forward strand.
AACGCCGAAATCCGTGCGATGAAACCCAACACCACCGGATCCGCCAGCCGCTGCTCGTCGTATTGGCGCACTGACGCATCGCGATGCAGCGCGATCACCGCCAGGCCATAGAACAGGTTCATCTGCGCCGCCGTCACCCCCGCTGGCTTGTATGGCCAGGCTGTGTGGACAAACGTCATGTGACTGCAGCCAACAGAGATCCGCTCGATATCGTCGGCGTGCAGGCTTTGCTCCGTCATCACCGTGTCCAGGGCATCCAGCGCGGTGTGGATACTGGTCACACTCGGGTAGAGCTTGAAGCCCACCTCGGTGGTTTCCCATTGCGATCCCAGGCCCGCGGTCAGCCGCGCGGCGTCGGGCCGCCCGGAAAAAGAGCTGAGGAATCCGCCGTAACCGGCCTCCAGCACGTCCAGAATTCCCGTGAAACCACGCTGCGCCAGCAACGCAGCCTGCACCCCGGCCTGGGCGGCGCGCCCGGCGTGCAGGCGTTTCACCATCGCCCCCTCCTGAGCCGCCATCAGCCCGGCACCCATGGAACCGGCAATCCCGAAAGCATGCTGCATCTGGCCCGCCGACAGCCCCATGATGCGTCCCGCTGTCGCGACGGCGACAAACGCACCCGATGTCCCCTGCGGATGGAAGCCCCGAAGGAAGAGCGCCATGGTCGCGGCATTGCCAACGCGGGTTCCCACCTCATACCCAGCGACGATCGCGGTCAGGAGGTCTCGCCCGCTCATCCCGCCGGCCGCTTCCGCGAATGCGAACGCTACCGGACAGGCCAGTGAGTTCGGATGAACGATCGAGTCCTTGTGGATGTCGTCCATCTCGAAGGCGTGGCCCGCGGTGCCGTTGACC
>JAQGHW010000700.1 GCA_028291505.1 Rhodopila sp.
TTGCGGGTCAATTCGGGGTCGGGCAGGCCGGAGACTTCGGCGCCGCCGATCCAGATGCGCCCCTCGTCCGCCGAGTCCAGCAATCCCAGCAGATACAACAGCGTGCTTTTGCCGCAGCCGGAGGGGCCGAGGTATGAAACGAACTCGCCATCGTCCACGTCGAGGTCCAGGCCTTTCAGCACCGGGTGGGAACCGTAGCTCTTGGAAACGCCCTTTATCGAGATGGATGCCATGAAACTATCCCCTGCCCTCGCCCGCACTCAACCCTTGACCGCACCGGATAACGCACCCTGCACCAGATATCGCTGGAACAGGAACGCGACCGCCACCGGGGGCGCGATGGAAATCACCGTGGCCGCGAACATCGGCCCATAGGTGTAGAACTGCGCCTGGCTCAGGAAGCCGGCCAGGATGACCGGGATGGTCTGGGCCTTCGGCGTTGATGTCAGCATCAGGGCAAACAGGAATTCGTTCCAGCTGGCGAGGAAGCAGAAGATCGCGGTCGCAACGATTCCGGGCCGCGCCACCGGCAGCAGGATTTTCCACAACATCTTCAGCCGCGAGCAGCCGTCGATCAGTGCGGCGCGATCCAGGCTGCGTGGCACGCCCTCAAAATACGAGCGCATCATCCAGGCACTCAGCGGTAGCATGAACGAGCAGTAGGCTATAATCAGCGCAGTGCGCGTATCGATCAGGCCGGTTGCCCGAAAGCCGATGAAGAACGGTATGACCAGCGTCAGGCCCGGCGTCATCCGGGTCAGCAACAGAGCCCACAGCGTTATCTTGAAGGCCGGTGCCTTGTCGTGGCGGGCAAACGCATAGCCGGCCAGCGTGCCCAACGCGACAGCGACCACCGAAACGGCGACACCAACGGCGAAGCTGTTCAGCACCGACAGCGGCACGCGCTGAGCCTGCACGCTGCTGGCCTGACCAGCGACGTGTCCAGGCAACAGTACCGAAACAAAATTATCCAGCGTCAACGTGCTCGGAATAATAGTTGCAGGCGTACGGATCAGGTCGGCGGCCGGCGTCAGGCTCATGAGCAGCAGCCCCGCGACCGGCAGTGCAGACCATAGAAACACCAGCAGAACAGTCGCCCAGAACCCGCCGCGCGCCAAGATGCGGGAAATTACCGGAGGCAACAACCGCACCCGCGGGCGGAACCGCGGCAGCGCCGCCATACCGCGCACACGCTTGCCCCCCGAAATATCCGCAAGCTCAGTAGGTTGTACGGTCGCGGTGCGGCGCGGACCGAGCACGACGAAGTAGAAAATTGCCAACAGGAAACTCAGGATTGTCAGCACGTACAGAATTGCCGCGCCTTCGCCGAACTTGAAGAACTGGAACGCCGTCAGATAGCCCAGCCAGGCCAGCACAGTGGTGGCGCTGCCGGGTCCGCCACGCGTCATGATCCAGAGGATGTCGAATGCCATCAGCGCGTTGATGGTGGAAATAATGGCGATGAACAGCAGGTTCGGCTTCAGCCATGGCAGCGTGATGCTGAAGAAGCGGCGCAGCGGGCCGGCACCGTCGAGCATCGCCGCTTTGTGCAACGATCCCGGCATGGACTGCAGTCCGGCCAACAGCATTAAGGCAGTCAGCGGCGCCTGGTTCCACACGTGCACCAGCGCCACGAGATTGAGCGCGCGGAAACCGTCACCCAGCCATGGCATCGCCAGATTCGACAAGTGAAGGTCGTTGAGCAATCCGTTGAGGGCGCCGAAGTCGCCGGCAAACAGGAACGACCACAGCACGCCCACCGATACCGGCGCCATCGCCCATGGCACCAGCACGACGCTGCGCAGGAAGCCTCGGCCGGGAAACCGCGCATTCAGGATCAGCGCGAACACGGTGCCCAGCAGCGTGGTGCCGATCATCGAGAACGCTGCGAAATACGCAGTCCGCCCCAGCGCCGCCCACAGGTCGGCGTTTCCCGGCAGCGCCATGTAGTTGCCGAGGCCGACGAAAATCCAGTGATGGGTGATCGGGTTGATGCGGTTGAGGCTGAGGAACAGGCTGTAGCCAAGCGGCACGCCAACGACCAGCAGGACGACCAGCACCGTAGGCGCGAGAGCCAGATAGGCGAAGGCGGGAACTCGCTCCGTGCGACGTCCGCGAACGGGTGCATGCGACAGAACGGCCTGGACTGTGGTCGACATGATGTATCGCTTCCGGACTGCGCCGCTACTGATACTGCTTCTTCAGGTCCGCCACCTTGCTGACCAGGCCGTCGCAAAGCTGGTCGAGCGATGTGTTGCCACGGATGTATTCCTGCGCGTGTTGCGCCATGAACTGGTCCCACTCCGGAAACCACGCAGTCTTGTCGATCTTGCGGGATGTTGCGATTGAAACCTGTTTGTCGCTGATATCCTGGTCGCGCCATTTGGAGTAGCTGGCCCGTATTTCCGGATCCGCCATGACTTCCTTGTAGCCAGAGCCCAGGCCGAACTCCAGCGCCCAGCGCTTGATCACATGATACTGGCCATCCTTGGCCTTGCCACCAAAGAACTGCAGCAGGTTCCATACCCGGATCGGATCGACCGGCTGAGTACCCATCAGGTACGCCGAGGTCCAGGCGTAGGTGGAATGGGTCTGCCCCGGAACCAGCGCGTTACGTATCTTGCCCGTGACTTTGGACGCTTTCGGATCGTTCACGACCTTCTGGTCATAGTCGTGCAGGATCATGAAGGTGTGGCGGCCGGTGCAATAGCTCGGGACACCTTCGTCCGGGAAAGTCATGATATCGGCTGCGACCAGCCCTTCCTTGTACAACGCCCGGTGGCCTTCCAGCACGCGACGGAAGGCGGCGTCCACGACGAGGTCGGATTTGTCGTCAAACACCTTGGCACCGTTGGCGTACCAGCAGGCAAACAGGCTGGGTGAGATCTCCGCCCATTTTTGCCCCCAGGCGCTGTTGTACGGCGCCTCCGCCACTCCATCCTTCTTCAGCTTGCGGCAGGCGTCGAGCAGGGTGTCCCAGTTGTCCGGCACCTGCAGCCCGGCTTTGCTGAGATGTTCTTCATTGTAAATGAAAGCGTTATGGCCTGCGTAGTATGGCAATCCCCCGAGCTTGCCGTCGGGCAAGGACAACGAGTCCAGGCTGACCGGCAGAAGACCGGACTTGATCGCGTCGACGCCGGGCAGACCTTCGAGATCGCGTATCCAGCCGGCAGAGTGCCAGCGGGTGACGTGGTCTTCTTCGCAATACAGCATGTCGATATGCTGGCCACCCAGCATTTTCGTCTCGATAACGGGATGGTAGTCGCCTGGAACCAGTTCGTAGGTAACGTTTTCGTCGTATAGCTTCTCGAATATACCAACGTTGGCTTCAGCGATCTGCGGCTGATACTGCCAGCCGATGAAGGTGATCGGTGTCGTCGGAGCAGCGCGGGCCGGACGACCCGCCACGGCACCGGCGGACAGCGCCGCCAAACCCTGCAATACACGACGACGCGACAACAGATAGTCTTGCAGCGAACGGTCCATGGCCTGCACCTTCCTGTAAGGTAAAGATGTGTTTGGCGATTCCTGGGCGACACCTTGCAGCTTTGTATGCGAGCGGGATGCCAACTCGGCGAATTGCGCCGGGCCGGGGCGCGAAATGTCGATTTCCAGATCAGATATTATCTTACGGAAACGTAATATACATGCAATTCATGTTAGACTGCACAACACGGGAGCGGCGGCTGCATTGATCCTGGGCAGCCTGCATCAATCGCATAACGGCTGACTATCGTCCTCATCGCGATAGGTCAGAAATTGCTGTTTGATACGGCGCAGCTTCTCGTGGGCGGCAGGCTGGGTGCGAACGGCGACGACATATGCCAACATATCGATCGCCGCCATGAAGCCGTAGCGCATCGATGTCGGGCCAAGGACATCGCCATCGTCGGGCAGGGCCAAGGTCAAGGCCAGCCGGACCGCCTGTGTCAACGGCGTCCCCGCCGTGGTCAGCGCGATTGTTGCAGCCCCGTATTGCGCGGCGATGGCCGCCACCCGGATTAGTTCCGCACTGCGCCCGGTCAGAGAGCAGCACAGCAGGGTGTCCGCCGGGTCCATGGTCGCAGCCAGCATCATCTGCATCTGGTGATCGGCGCACGGGATCACGTGCAGACCGAAGCGGAACAGCCGGTTCTGGATTTCCTCGATCAGCCAGCTCGACACGCCGCCACTGCCGAACGCATAGACCACGCGGCTGCGGCTGACGATTTCCGCAACCTCTTCCAGCACCGCAAGATCGACCGTGTGCTGCGCCGTCGTGATGGCATGGTGAGCACGCATCACGACGCGCGAGATTGCCTCCGCGACCGTGGCCGGCGGCGTCGGCGGCTCAAGGTAGCGCAGGCCCACGCGCATGCTGCCCATAATGCGCAGTTTCAGTTCGCGCAGCCCCTCACAGCCGACTGCGCGGCTGAACCTTGTCACCGTGGGCGTGGAGACGCCCAGCCAGGGCGCGAGGTCCTCGATCGGTTTCTCCACGAAGGCCTGCGGCTGCGCCAGGATCGCATGCGCGATGCGCCGATGTGCCTTGGAGAAGGTGGCCTCCTGCGCCTGGATCAACGCGATGATGTCGGCACCTGCGCCAACCGGAACAGCCGCCGTCCGGTTCGCGGCCACGCGGGCGTTGGCGCCGAGCGTTGTCCCGACCCGCGGCGCGAGACGCACCAAGTTCGACTTTCTGATCAATTTCTTGTCGCTCCCTCCCGCTGCAGCCGGGCCGATTGCTCAGCAGGCGTTGCACTACCTCGACGGAACCTCGCTCCGCTACGTTCGAAGCCGCGCCGTGATCTTTTCGCCGATCATGATGGTGGTAAAATTCGTATTGGAGAAACAATCCAATGGCATGATCGGCGCCATCAATCACCCGCAGCCAGACGAACCCACGGACGCCGAGGAGAAGCCGTTCTCCGCAGCCTGCTTGAGGCCGCCTGCATCTGCCGCGCCGGACGGCCGGACAGTGGCTTCACCACACCCGCCGGTGCCGCCTGTCAAGCGGGCGCCCGGCAGATCCTCTGCTACCGGTCGCAGCCGCGCACGCGTGACGCCAACCGCGGTGCGAGTTCGCGCGCCAGCTGGCAACGGCTCATTGCCCTGCCGGGTCGGGCTCGGGGTTGGCGGTGGACGTTGACAGTCAGGACCCGGCCGCCGGCCATCTCCACCCGGATGGCGCCCTGACGGATGACGCGCTGGAACAGCGGT